>JANMDL010000434.1:0-1865 GCA_031376295.1 Chitinophagales bacterium | reverse complement strand
ATACTCCAATCCAAAAAGTACTTTCAGTAATTAGATTAGAATTGGTTAGCTCACCTACCACTCGATGCTTAATATCTTTATAAGCAGGCTGACGCAGCAAATTACCACCAAACAATAAGCGAGTACCAATTTTGCGGCCATCTAAAAATTGCACTAACTCATTACGAGTAAAGGGTGCACACTCTTTCACCGTAATCGGGAACCCAAACCAACTTGGCTCTGAATTTGGTTCGGCCTCTGGTAACATCAAAAACTCAGCAAACTCTTGTAAGCCAGCCTTTAACAAATCAAAATTACGCCGACGAGTAGCAATAAATCCTGGCAACTTAGCCAACTGGGCAATCCCGACAGCGGCTTGCATATCGGTCATCTTCAAATTATACCCAACATGAGAGTAGGTGTACTTGTGATCGTATCCATAGGGTAAATCACCTAATTGCCAATCAAACCGCTTCTTACAACTATTATCCTTCCCTGGTTCACACCAGCAATCTCGCCCCCAATCACGGAAAGACTCAACCAACTTCTTCAGAAGCGGCTGATTCGTCATCACGCAGCCACCCTCACCCATCGTAATATGATGAGCTGGATAAAAGCTAACAGTAGCTAAATCACCAAAAGTTCCAACAGGTTTACCATCATAAGTAGCTCCAACCGCATCACAGCAATCTTCAATCAACCACAAATTATGTTTTTGGGCAAACTCACTAACGGTTTTCAAGTCGAAAGGATTTCCCAACGTATGAGCCAACATAATTGCTTTGGTGCGAGGGCTCAAAGCTGGCTCCAACTGCGTAGTATCTATGCCATAGGTAGGCAAAGTCGCATCCACAAAAACCGGCACCAATTGATTTTGAATAATTGGGTTAACCGTCGTAGGAAAACCAGCCGCGACAGTAATTACTTCATCCCCTGGCAAGAGCTGTCTTTCACCTAATGCCGGAGAAGTCAAACAAGTAAGAGCTAATAAGTCGGCAGAAGATCCAGAGTTAACCAACAAAGCATAACGCAAACCCCACATCCTAGCGAATTCTTGCTCAAACTGCGCTGCAAACCGGCCAGTAGTCAGCCAAAAATCTAAAGAAGAGTCAACTAAATACTGAATCTCTGTAGCATCAAACACTTTGCCTGAAACGGGCACACTGCTTTCGCCGGGGATGAACTTACGGGGGGCAAAAGCTACATCGTGATACTCATTCACCAGTGCTAAAATTTGCGCTCTCAATTCTTCGGCTCTATTTATCATTTCAAAAACTCCTTATACCAATTGACGGTGGTTTCTAGCGCTTGGTCGAGAGTGAACAGCGGCGACCAGTTTAGCATTTTCCGAGCTTTCTCTGCACTCAGATATTGATGCTTAATCTCATTGCTAGCCTCATTCCGTACATCTGGCTCTACATTACTGTTCATGATTTTTAAAATCCGAGCAGTTAAATCTAAGACAGTTATCTGAACTTCATTAGAGAAGTTAAAAGCTTCGCCCCGTAATTCTGGCTTAGCAGCCAATTCTTCTGCCAACAGCATATATACAGCTGCACCGTCTTCTACATAGAAATAGTCTCTAATAAAACTACCATCCGATCGGATGACTGGTCGCTGGTCGCGCAAAACCGACCGGATCGTACCGGGCACAATCCGATTCCAGTTCAGATCTCCCCCTCCATAAAAATTACCACAACGAGTAATCACCAACGGCAATCCATAGCTTTTGGCATAGGTATAAGCAATCAAATCAGCACAAGACTTGCTAACATCATACGGGTGCTGCCCTTGTAGAGGAGTGCTTTCATCGTAGGGTAATATTTCTTGGTCGCCATAGGCTTTATCAGAAGAGGCAACTATAATTTGTTTCACTAAAGGACTAC
>JANMDL010000392.1:0-1667 GCA_031376295.1 Chitinophagales bacterium | reverse complement strand
CCGCAAAGCTGAAATCAGAAACTGGATTAACCTGGAAGGAATTCAGGCTGCTCCGGGTGGAAAAGGTGGTGCTGCTTTTCTTGGTACAGGCGAATTAGTTACCCGCCAGATAACGCATACACTTAATTACACTAAGAAATTCTCAAGTGATTTGAATTTTGGTGCATTGGTTGGTTACGAGTATATTAAAACCAATAACAAAGGCGGTGGCGTTGATGGCAGGGGCTTTGAAGATTTCCCTGGTGTTGCTTATTATGATTTTCTTGGCTTTTCAGCACAAGGTACAAGATCAGTTTATTCTTACAACGATCCTACTGCTGAACTGCAATCATTTTTTGGTAGGGCAAACGTAAATTATAAAAACAAATACCTGCTTACAGCTACCATGAGGGCAGATGGTTCGAGTAAATTTGGTGCCAATAACCGTTATGGTTATTTCCCTTCATTCTCAGCCGCATGGAACATCAGCAACGAAAGTTTCTTCCATTTTAGCAGTATTGATGAATTGAAGATGCGTATAGGATGGGGCCAAACGGGTAACCAGGAGTTTCCCGCAGGTTCTGCTCAAACACGTTATGTAGCTTCAGGTCCTGGTGGTCTTGGGCAGGAGTCATTTGCAAATCCTGATTTGAAATGGCAGACTGACCAGCAAATAAACGCCGGTCTGGATTTTTCTATTCTGAAAGGCAGGGTTTTTGGTTCGGTTGATTATTTCAACAAAAAAACAAAAGACCTGATTATCAACGAAGTAGCAGGTATTCCTTCTCCCGGTACACGTATCTGGAAGAATATTGCAGGTGAAGTGGTAAACAGTGGTGTAGAACTTACATTGAACACTACTATCGTTAAAAAAGAAAATTTCGCCTGGACACTGGGTGTGTTCGCTACTTTCCAAAAGAACGAAGTTAGCGGCCTTAACGGTCCATTATCAACAGGTGGTATCAATGGTCAGGGTCTTTCTGGTGCTTTTGTACAAAGGATTGCCAACGGTCAGCCTATCAACGTGTTTTATGTACGCAACTTCCAGGGTATTGCTGCTGATGGGCAGGCTATTATGGAAAATGATGGTGCATCGTTTGGTTACTTTGGCAACCCCAATCCTACAACTTTACTGGGTATCAGTACAAGCGTAGGATATAAGAAACTGAGCCTTGAAATCAATATGAACGGTGCATTTGGCCACCAGTTGTATAACAATACTTTAAATGCAGTATTGCCTATCAACAACCTGGGCAGCCGCAATATAGCTAAGTCATTACTTGGTCTTTCTCCAAAAGAAGCTTTATCAAGTCCCATTACTACTTCTTCACGTTACCTGGAAAGTGGCAATTACATGAAACTTGCCAATGCCAGAGTGGCGTATAACTTTGGAAATCTTGGTAAAGCAGTGAAAAATGCCACCATTTATGTTCAAGGTACAAATCTGTTGGTGTTCACGGATTACTCCGGTTTCGATCCTGAGGTAAACACAGTAAACGTAAAAGACGGATTGCCTTCTGCTGGTATCGAATACATTCCGTACCCATCAGCCCGCACATTCATCGTTGGCGCTAACTTCTCATTCTAACAAAAAAAACTACCACAACATGAAATTCAAAGCATTAATCCTTATGTTTCTTTTTTCTGGCGGCTTCGTTCTTTGCATTTCATTTGCTGTTCGCCTATCT
>JANMDL010000375.1:0-4248 GCA_031376295.1 Chitinophagales bacterium | reverse complement strand
GTAACAGATTTGTTTGATGCAACCGGCAGGGCTGCAGGAACAAGGGTTGTACTGATGATACCTTTACAATTATTAACAAAAACAGCAACAGATGATAAGAGCCGTATTGATTGATGACGAAGTAAATGCACTGGATGTACTGGAAATGCAGTTGAATAATTACTGTACAGGTGTGAGTATTATTGAAAAATGTGAAGGAGGTGAAAAGGGGATTGCTGCCATTAAACAGCACCAGCCCGATCTTGTATTCCTGGATATTGAAATGCCCAGGAAAAATGGCTTCGATGTGCTGAGTGAAACCCGTGGGGTGTGCTACGATGTTGTATTTACTACTGCTTATGATCAGTTTGCCGTAAAGGCTTTTAAATATGCGGCACTGGATTACCTGCTAAAACCCATTGATATACTGGAACTGCAGGTTGCTGTTGAAAAGGCAAGGGCAAAAAAAGGCAATACCGGTATTGAGGATAAAATAAAAGTCCTTTTTGAGCAGTTCAGCCAGGTACAACCGCAGCAATCGCAACGCATAGCCCTGCCTGTGGGTGATGCCATGCAGTTATTTGTACCTGATGATATTATCCGCTGCGAAAGCGACAGCAATTATACAAATGTCTTCCTTACGGGCAGCAAAAAAATACTTTTAGCCAAAACACTTAAGGAAATTGAAGAAACACTTAACGGGCTTTCCTTCTTCCGGGTACACCAGAGCCACCTGGTGAATATGAACCACATCAGCAAAGTTGTTAAAGGAGAGGGTAGTTATCTTACCATGACGGATGGTGCAAGTATTCCTGTGAGCCGCAATAAAAAAGAAGCTTTTATGGAATTGCTGCGCAGGGTGTAGCCTGGTTTACAGTTAACAGAATGACAGTTGACAACAGGGCGATGGGCGTTTGACGATGACCGATGACCGATGACCGTTGGGCGTTGGGCGATGAGCGTTCGACATGACACTCATAACTCATAACCCATAACTCATAACCCATAACTCATAACTCATAACCCATAACACTCCCTCATCCCATCATCAAATCATCAAATCAGCACATTACTAACCACTCCTGCACAATACTAAAAAGCAAAACAATAGTTGCCCGGCATTACTGAAGTTTACAGTATTAAATCAAACAGTATGTACAAAAGACTACTATTCATCAGCATCATTGCACCTGCTTTTTCACTGGCACAAAATGTGGGTATTGGTACCCAAACACCCGGCTCCCGTTTGCATGTTGTGGATTCACTGGCCAATGTGCGGTTACTGCTGCAGGGCCTTGGCAGCGGCAGTAGCAGGGCTGCGATAGAGTTGATTGCGGGCAGCAACCCGTTTAATTACTTACAGATTGCCAAATATCCAACTAGCACATTGACCACCATATATGGCATGTCTGCTAACAACTTATCCGTTATTCAAACGGGCGGCAATGGCGGCGGCTTGCTGCTGGGTGCAGGTGATGGTGTGTCGCCGGTGATATTTGCCGCTGGTGTAAGTGAGCGCATGCGTATTATCGCCGATGGCAGGGTGGGCATTGGTACGCCCAACCCTTCTTTTCAAAATGATTTGCATGTACACAACAGCGATCCTGCTTTGGGCATTGATGTAAGCATCGGTATCAGCAATAGTATTACCACAGATGCCAATGGCCGTGGTGCCCGTTTCAGAATGAGCGGTGCTAACCTGCTTATTGCCAACAATGAAGTAACAGGTAGTTTAAGCCTTTCCACCAACGCTAATCAGCGGCTGCTCATCACCCCGTCGGGAAATATCGGTATAAACAATTTAACCCCTGCCTATCTTTTGGATATTGAAGCCAATGGCAGCAGCGCTGTAAACATCAACCAAACGGGCAGCAGTGCTACCGGAATGGCAGTAACCATGCCTATTGCCGGCACTAATAACAGGGGTATTTTTGTTACCAACACTGCTAATTTCAGCCCGCCCGGTAATTATGCCATTGGCATACACGCAGTAACAGGTTCGGGAGCTGGGATAAGTTTATCTCCCACTAGCAATTATGGCCTGATAGGGGAATGCCGCAACCCCAGCGGAGGGTATGGTGTGCTGGGCGTCAGCAATTCGCCATCAGCCCAGATAACGCAGGCAGGGGTGGTGGGTATTAATTATTCTACCGCAGCCTCATCTTTTGGAGTAATTGGATCTTCAAGCGGTACTTCCGGTGCTGGTACGGCGGGTACTACCGATAATGGTGCGGCTGGCCTGTTGGGCTATGCCGGCCCCGCCAGTACAGGGCCTGCCATTAAGTCTGTTTCAATACCTGGCTCTTCCAGAATTGGTTTGGAACTGGAGAACGGCGCCATCAAAGTATCGGGCACCAACCGTATGGTATTTCGCCATGTCTGCACAGCCGGCAATACCGCTGGCAATGAAACCATCATACCCAATACCACACTGGCCAACGACCCCAACGACCTGCTGATTGTAACACCTTATTGGGATGGCACTTACCTTAACTCAGCCATTGGTGTTTATTTTGAAGCAACCAGCAATACCTGGCGCATATTCAGGCAAGACATGGGCTTTATGCCGCTGAATGTAAAATTTAATGTGATGGTGATAAAACAATAAGCAGCTAAAAAAATAACAGTTCAATTTTTATTACTTAAAAAAATAACAACATGAAATGCGTAACATCATGTCTTGCGGCAGCCTGCCTGCTTTTCTCCTGCGGCAACAACAGCACCCCCGCATCATCAGGCACTGAAGCCGTTAAAGAAAGCGCTTCTGCTAAAGCAACACCGGCATCCCCCGAAGCGGCTAAAACGGCTGTACTTGCCTTCACCATCAATGGAAAAGAATGGAAGGGCAATGCGGCGGTTGGCGGGCAATTGTATTATGCTAAAGGCATTACTGGTATGTATGGCGGATTGCCGTATATGAGCCTTGCCTTTTCGGCAATGGATGCGCCGGATAACCGGCAACTTACTATTTCCTTCAAAAATTTTCCAGGCAAAACAGGTGTGTACAATAAAGATAAGGTGGAAGTGCTGCTGAGTGGTTCCCCAACAGGTGATGCAAAAAAGGCAGAACTGCAGGGGCATAAATTACCTGCACAGGCAACCGATTTTACTATTACCATATCCGACTGGAAAGTTACCACCGCTACAGAAATTGTGGCAAGCGGCACACTCAGCGGTACATTAAAAGGCGTGTTTGATGCACCAGATGTAAAAATTGAAAATGGTGTTTTTTCTAATTTAAAAATAATACTGTACAACGAAAAATATTAATCATGGCAATACAAAAAACAATGAGAAGAATAGGTTTTACTGCGATGGCAATGCTGGTCACGGCCTTCAGCCAGGCCCAGGTAGCTACGATGATGGTGGCAGATGCCAAAGTGATGCAGCCAAAAGATAATTATTTCAGGGTGGTGGTAAAAGGGTTTACCTGCAACCGGGAAACGGCGGATGATATGCTGGAACGGGATGGTAAGCGGGACGAAGTGTACATCAGCAGTATCAGTTATATGCTTACGGCACAGGGGCAAACCGTGCCCCGTACCCTGCTGAAACGCCGCAGCCGCACCATGGGCGATGTAAACAACCGGGCAAGGGAAGAGCGGCGCTGCATGGCCGGCAGTGCTTTTGGTAACCTGGGCGGCATTCAAACAGGCGACCAGGTACCCGGCGTAGAACCCTGGCGCAACAGTATGTCTGCTAAGGGCGACCTGCTGCCCTATATTTTGTGGGAGGGCCAATTACCTGCCGGGGGCGACCAGGTGGTGATTTATCCCACCCTGTTTGAGTATGATGGGCCGGAGGATATACTCACATCAATATGGGAAAGAAGTAAAATTGCAAGTATCGCAAAAACAGCTACATTTTTACCAGTTAATATCTTTAAAGTGCTAACCGGGCTGGGCTTAAGTGCAAGTTATAATGATGATGAGCCGGGTATTCACCCTGCACCCACTGTGGCGCAAAATTATCCCAACCAGTTTTTTCAACTCAACCTGCAGGGCCAGAATCTTTTGCTGCCCGAATACAGCAGCTTTATCATAGATCCCAGCCGCCCCGGCGACCGCCCCGTGGGGCTGACCTACCAGGATGGTAAGTCTTTTTGCAATCCTTTGCAACTGCGGCTGGATAATAACGGCATCAGCCAACTGAGCCAGGCCGATTTTGGCTATGGCCGGGGCATTGTACCCATCCGGTTTAAAGACCAGGACGAATGGAAGGGCGACTATACACTGTATGTATCTTTTGAAAAAGTAAATGATGCAGCAC
>JANMDL010000331.1:0-2450 GCA_031376295.1 Chitinophagales bacterium | reverse complement strand
CCCCTCGACTTGCATGTATTAAGCCTGCCGCTAGCGTTCATCCTGAGCCAGGATCAAACTCTCCATTGTAAAGAAGTTTTGATCTGACTGATAATCTCTTTATCGGAAATTAACGTCTAATCTAATTTGTTACGCTAACATTACCTTGTAGAATGTTAAATTCTGTGCTGTTGTTTCCTAACTTTCAAAGAACTTTTGGCTTTACTTTTGTGCCCCCTTTTTGTTTGGGAGTGCAAAGGTAAGCGCTTTTATCTTTCTACCAAATTTTTCTTTCTTTTTTTTCAACTTTTTTTTGATGCGTAAAACCCATCTTGAAATTGCTGAAAGCCTTGCTGCTACTTGATTTGGAGTGAAATTTTTTGAAGAACTTGTGCCTTTTTTCAAAAGCGGATTGCAAAGATAAGGGAGGATGAGTTCCTACCAAAATAATTTTGTTCTTTTTTTGTTAAAACCCTGCTTTTTTTATTATTATTTATATGATAAGACAGTGCTGTACTGCATTTAAGGCTGTGATTTTTTTTTGAATATTTTTAAAAAAACTTCCTTTTGAAGGGGATATTTGGCAAAAAATGATGTTTTCAGGGCTATTTGCCGTTAAATCAGGAGATTGGAGGCCTTGGTAAAAATGATTGGCATACCAGTAAAACTAAAAAAAGCCTCCCGAAAATAGTTTGCCAATATTTAAACCGAAAGGAAATGTTGAGGATATTCAACATTTACCAGGAAAAGTCCATGCCCGGGTACTGAGAAATCAGCTCCGGAGCAGTCTTTTTGCTCAATGATTGCTTTAAACTGCGGTAAACTTATTTTTTTACGCCCAACCAGCAACATAGTCCCCGTTAAACCTCTTACCATTCCCCTTAAGAACCTATTGGCTTTAACTTTATACACCAGGGTATCCTGCTGCTGCTCCCAGCTGCTTTGTAATAAAGTACAAATAAATGTGTGTACCTGGCTGTTTCTTTTACTGAAGCTGGTGAAATCCTGATGCAGTATCAACTCTGCAGCGGCTTCCTGCAGCAAGTGTACATCAAGGCGGTAAGGGTAATAATATGCCTTATCGGCCAGGAAGGGGTTTTTTTGCTGGTAAATATGGTAATGGTATTCCCTGCTTACGGCATCAAAGCGGCAATGAGCTGAAGGAGTGACGGGGATTATGTTCTTGATAACAATGTCTCCGGGCAGGATTGCATTCAGGTGATATAAATCCTTTTCGGCATTAGTAGTAAGCTGATATGGCACATCAAGGTGAAAATAATTCTTCAGCGCATGTACCCCTGCATCTGTACGGGATGAGCCAGTAAGGCCGATTATAGTTGCTGGTAATATCTCTTGTTGTTTTGTTATACCGGCACTTTTATTACTGATATCAAGTGATTTTTCGCCTTCATCAGCGTTAAGCCCTTTACTGAACCTGTAAAATGTATTTAAAGCTTTTTCTACTTCGGCCTGTACTGAGTTTGCATTCTGCTGAACCTGAAAGCCGCTGTAGTTTGTGCCCTTGTAAGCAACCTCGATAAAATAACGCTGCATTGATAACTTTTAAAGGATTAACCAGCGTGATGTAAGCTGATTTGCTTTTCCTGCACTGCTTTTTGTTAATGCTTTATCATGGCATTGAACCTGCTTATATAGTATTCATCGCTCATTTGCGTTCTCAGTGTACCAAAATTTTCAGAATCGGATACAAAGGGATAGGCTGCATCAAAAAATTTATACCTGCCTTCGTCTTTTAAAAACAACACTGCCAGGTTTTTTACCTGTTCCACATTAAAGCACTTTGTTTTAAATGTTTTCTTTGCCACAGATACCATATCATCATCGTTGTCTTCTGCTGCCATTTTCTTACGGAGCTTGAGGAAATCTTCTTCAACTGCATAATTTTTACAGTTAGAATTGATCATTGTTACTTTTTTTATTTCGGCGGGTGCGGCTGCTGCAACAGGTTCAGGCTTGTCAACTGCCTGCTTTGGCAGCGGCTCTACAGGCGATACAGGCTTATTATCCTGCTTTATATTTGGATTGGGTCGCTCAATATCTATGAACTTCTCCTTATTTACGGGTACAGGCTCTTTGGCTGCTGGCTTTGGCTCATCTAATGTTTTTAGCTCATCTTTTTTTTTCGGCTCCACTTTAAGTACTTCTTCTTTTGCAGGTACATCGGGCACTGTCTCATTTTTTTCGGCAGGTATCAGCAGGCGGATAGTGTCTGCTTTTCCATTGATTACATCTGAAAAAACCATTTGAATTCCTTCTTTACCATTAACATAGAGTAACCTGCTGATTGCCTGAGGCACTGTTTTTACGGGCAGTTCTTTTTTTACTTCTACTGCAACTGTTTGCGGGGGCATTTCCTTTTTTTCAACTGGTTTTGCTATTTCTGTCTTACGAATACTTGAATCGTTTACTGCATTGGCCAGCATATTTGAGAACTCGTCTTTTTTATTTTC
>JANMDL010000306.1:0-9320 GCA_031376295.1 Chitinophagales bacterium | reverse complement strand
CCTGGTAAAAGAAGACAATAGTGCGCTGAATAAACTGGGTGCAGAACTTGTTGCCCTGGATGCAAAGAAAGCAAAAGAGTTTGGCATAAGCGGAGGTGTAATTGTAAAGAAAGTAAAAGATGACGGTGCATTCGGCAGCCAGACAAGGATGAAAGATGGTTTTATCATCCTTAAAGTAAATGATATTGATGTGAAAAGCACAGAGGATATTAAAAAAGCAATGGGTAATAATAAAGATGTTACCATCACCGGTTTTTACCCCGGCTACGATGGCGTGTATGAATACCCGATTACAATAGAATAATCAACAATTTTAATAAAAATCCCGGCAACAAAACTGCCGGGTTTTTTTATACCTTGTTACTGCGATTACAATGTATTATTTTTCATACACTAAATATTCCCAGGGCTGCATTTCAAAAAACTTCTCGGTGGTAAAATCATTTTCTGCACCGCCAAAAACATTTTTAAACCTTCCGGTAAGGCGGGTATCTTTTATTTCAAAACGCAGCTTTGCTTTGCTCATATTCAGTACTACCAGCACTTCCCGTGTAGCATTTTTCCTGAGATAGGCAACAATATTTTTTTCCGCATCGGTGGCAAGCAGGTATGTTGTTACGGCTTCGTCACCAGCCCTTAGCGCAGGGTTGTTCTTTTTAAGCTGCAGCAGGGTTTTATAAAAATCTGCCAGGGCATAAGTACCATTCCAGGCAATAGCATCTTTCTCAAAAAATTTCAACCCTTTTTTGTTGGGTAATTCCTGCCCGCTGTACACCAATGGCACCCCGTTCCAGGTAATGCTGAATACGGCCAGCGCTTTAGCCATATCGCCATACTTATCATACTCGGTACCGTTCCAGCTGTTCTCATCATGGTTGGTAGTAAACCATAAATTCATCGAATTGTGTATGGTTGTATCGTATTGTTTCAGTAATGTATCCAGCGAAGCCAGCGGCACTTCCCCAAGATAAAATTTCCTTGTTTTATGCATCCATTGCCAACTGTAACTGCAGTCAAAAACCGGTTTGTAGTCCTTATGCTCCAGCTCATCAAACTCACCCAGCCAGAACAGCGGCTTCACCGCATCTACCTGCGGGCGGGCTTCAACCCAAAAATCTGCTTCTACCCAACTGGCCAAATCGCAGCGGTATCCATCAATATCGCACTCTTTTACCCAGTACTGCATTGCTTCAATCATGGCCTTGCGCAGGGCTGGGTTTTTAAAATCCAGTTCAATAATATCATCCATGCCGCTGGCAATTTTAAAATCCTTTGTAGCACTGTCCTTCAAAAAATAAGCCGGGTGCTCAGTTGTCCAGCGGTGGTCCCAGCCGGTATGGTTGGCCACCCAGTCGATGATCACTTTAAAGCCCATTTCATGCGCTGTTTTAACCAGTGCTTTAAAATCATCCAATGTTCCAAACTCAGGGTTAACAGCTGTGTAATCACTGCATGCATAAGGGCTGCCCATACTGCCTTTTTTGTTTTTTTGCGCAATGGGTGTAATGGGCATGAACCAGAGTGTTTCCACACCCATTTCTTTCAGCCGGGGCAGCTCCTTTGCAAAGGCATTAAAAGTACCTTCGGTTGTGTATTGCCGCACATTTACCTCGTACACATTGGTTGATTTTACCCAGTCGAGCGGCTTAAATTCGTTCCTCATATTGCTTTTTTTCGCTTGATTTGTTTTAGATGAAGTTTCTGTACTACTGTTATTATTACAGGCTGTTAAGCAACCAAAAAGGCAGATGACAGATAAACTTTTAAGCATAGTATAAATTTAGTGAAAGATATTGAAAAAATGGCTTGTTTGTGCAAGGTGTTCAGGATTGGTTGTAACTCGAATGTTACTGATCAGACGAATTACACGGATTGTTTTACCATCAATTTTGCTGTTTGCACCAATTAATACAACCGCCTGTAAAGTGCCCTGTCAATCAAAAGTAACCAACCTTTAGGAATTAGCACATCAGCAAATTAGCACATTAGCACATTTCCCCCGTACCTTTGCAACTGTTATAATACAATGAAACAATTTAATGTTCCCGTTACATACAGAAGCCCGCTGATAAACGCTGTTAAAAACCGGCGCAAGGAGCAGGACAAACTGAAAAAGGACTTCAGCCCCACCCTGCTGGATTTTGGCCCACTGCAAATATACCTGGCCCGGCATTTCGGTTTTTGCTATGGCGTGGAAAATGCCATTGAAATCGCTTTTAAAACTGTAGCTGAAAACCCGGGCAAACGCATTTTTTTGCTGAGCGAAATGATACACAATCCACAGGTAAATGCTGATCTGCAAGCCATGGGTGTTCTCTTTTTACAGGATACTTATGGCAAAGAACTGATTCCTTTTGATACCCTCACCAAAGATGATGTGGTGATTATACCAGCATTTGGCACCACATTGGATATTGAAGCCAAACTGAATGCTATCGGTATATCCACGGCACAATACAATACCACCTGCCCCTTTGTAGAAAAAGTATGGAACCGCAGTGAGCAAATAGCCAAAAAAGATTACACCATCGTTATACATGGCAAGCCCACCCATGAGGAAACAAGGGCCACATTTTCTCATGCTGCCAGTAATGCACCATCGGTGGTGGTAAGTGATATGGAGGAAGCCTTTGAACTGGGCAAATATATTACAGGAGAAAAACCTGCTGTTGATTTTTATGCCGAATTCAAGGGCCGGTTTTCTGAGGGATTTGATGTGACACTGCATTTACAGCGCATTGGCGTGGTAAACCAAACCACTATGCTGGCCAGCGATACGCAGGCCATTGCCGATTATTTAAAGCATGTTATTGTAACACATAATGGCGGTGATGAAAACCGCTTTGCCGACACCCGTGATACTTTGTGCTATGCTACCAACGACAACCAGGGTGCTGTGTATGGCATGCTGCAATTACCAGCCGACCTTGCCATTGTGGTGGGTGGCTACAACAGCAGTAATACTTCTCATTTAGTAGAACTGTGTGAGGAAAAACTACCCACTTATTTTGTCAGTTCAGCTGATAAAATTATTTCTTCAGATGAAATACTGCATTATAATTTTCATACAAAAATGGAGTTAACCGCCCGGGGTTTTCTGCCTGTACATCAACCGGTTAAAATACTCATCACCAGCGGTGCCAGTTGCCCTGATGCTATTGTAGAAGCAGTGATAGCTAAGCTGGCAGGGTATTTTGAAGCCCAAACAACCGTAGCCGGGTTAACTGCTTTTTTTGAAACCGCATAGCGCTGGCAAATCCTGAAAAAAATTATTGGCCCGGCATAAGTACAACCATCAGCTGCGGTGGCGTCGCACACTTGTACAGCGGTAATTATGCTGACCAGAAAGATTTCCGGCCGCATGCAACAGTTCTCTCTTTTGGGTTGTCAGCACATAAAACATACATATATGAAAAAGTATTTTTCGCTTTGTGCATTTATTTTACTGGCGGCATCAATCATCGGTTGTAAAAAAGATTCCGGCGGCATCCGAATCCGCTTTACCAACAAAAGTGGTACAGATTTTCAGCAGGCGATAGCTGATAAAACATCACTGGGGAATATTAAAAATGGTGCCAGCACGGGCTATATTCTTTTTGAAAAATTCGGCACAGATACAGGTTTTCCCGACTGCAAATTTACCGGCATACTAGGTGGTGTTCAAGCTGTAAGTACTTCAGTATTTTACTATTGCGGTACAGAAAAAGCTGCTTTAAAAGAAGGAGCATATGATATAGCAATCACCATCGTGCAAGTTGGTAACGTTCCTCATTTCCATTTACTGTTCCGGTAGGGTGGTTTTCAAAAAATCCATCTGAAAACAGTAATAATTCCTGTTACAAGGGAGATAACGATAAAGCCAAGTATCAGTAAGCATCCCATTTGCGGTAAAACCCGCTGGGCCCAACTTTTTTTTCTTTTATTATTTTGGACTGGCACATAAGGGTTGGCACTAAGTTCAATTTTCTCAGGAAGAAAGCCATCATCGCCGGAGGTAATTTGATCAGCAACATCAATATCAATAATATGAGGGCCGTTATGGTAATAATCTTCCCGGGCAACTTTAAGTAAAGCAATGGCCAATTCAACCAGCCCTTCTTTGTTGGCTTTTATCTTATAGCCATGTTCATCAGTGCCTTCAACCTGCTCATACATTCCGGCAAATGGTTCATGGATCTTTTTTTCTTCCTTCAATGCTGCAATAATCTGCTGCAGGTTATCCTTGTCCGGCATAAAAACTATGGCTCAACAAGAAACGTTCCCAAATCAATCACTTCTCCCTTGCCCATTTTAAACTGCTCCACGGCTTCCAGGTCAATTTCCTCCATTACCTTACTCTGAAAAATCTGCACATCGTTTTTTACCACCACAAAGTAAAAGTCGGGCCTGTTTTCTATACCTGCAAGGTCATCAAAAGCATCATGGGTAAAAACAATACGTGCCACACCATTGGCATCCAGACCGCTTTCGCCAAGGTAATCATCGTCAAAAATATCTTTATCAAACAGGCGCACTTTATACATATCGCCGGTTAAAGGGGCATCGCTTCCTTTGGCAATAATGCGGATGTCTACTTCAATTTTGGGTTGTGAGCTTAATGAAAAATCGGACATGGTATTTAGTTATGAGTTATGAATGATGAGTTATGAGTGTAAGCAGTTTTTTGTTTTGATGGTTTTATTTTAATACTAATTATTTTTTACCACAAATCAGAGCGAATTGCACTGATTACACGAATTTCCTTTTTTTACCACGCTTTGGGCAGTACAAATCAGCACATTAGCTAATCAGCACATTATCTAATCATCCAGCTTCAACACCGCCAAAAACGCTTCCTGCGGTATCTCTACATTACCAATCTGGCGCATACGTTTTTTACCTTCTTTCTGCTTTTCCAGCAGCTTGCGCTTACGGCTTATATCACCACCATAGCACTTAGCCGTTACATCTTTGCGCATAGCACTTATGTTTTCCCTTGCTATAACCTTGGCACCAATAGCAGCTTGTATCGCAATCTGAAACTGCTGGCGGGTCAGTAATTCCTTCAGCTTTTCGCAGAGTTTACGGCCAAATTCCTGGCTGCGGGCCCTGTGAATCAGCGCACTCAGGGCATCCACTTTTTCGCCATTCAGCATAATGTCCATCCGCACAATATCACTTTCCCGGTAGCCGATGGGGTGATAATCGAAAGAAGCATAGCCCCTTGTCTGGCTTTTCAGTTTATCGTAAAAATCAAATACAATCTCAGTAAGCGGCATTTCAAAATTCAGTTCCACCCTGGTTGTAGTAAGATAACTCTGGCTGGTAAGCATGCCCCGCTTGTTGATACAGAGCGTCATGATATTGCCAATGTATTCCGGCTTGGTAATTATTTGCGCTTTGATAAACGGCTCCTCAATACGGTCGGTGCGGCTGGGGTCGGGCAATTCAGCAGGATTGTTCACCAGTATTTTTTCACCTTTATTGGTGTAAGCAATAAAGCTCACGTTGGGTACAGTAGTAATCACCGTTTGGTTATACTCCCTTTCTAACCGTTCCTGGATAATTTCCATGTGCAGCAGGCCCAAAAATCCGCAGCGGAAGCCAAAGCCCAGCGCCTGCGATGTTTCCAGTTCAAAAGTAAGCGAGGCATCGTTCAGTTGCAGTTTCTCCATACAGTCCCGCAGTTCCTCAAACTGATCGGTATCCACCGGAAAAATACCCGCAAACACCATCGGCTTCACTTCTTCAAAACCTTTAATATATTCCTGCGTGGGGTTAACCACAGTGGTGAGCGTATCACCCACTTTTACTTCCTTGGCATTTTTAATACCGGTAATGATATAGCCTACATCACCACAACCCACTTCCTTTTGTGGCGACATTTTCAATTTCAATATGCCCACTTCATCGGCCTCATATTCCTGATCGGTACTGTAAAACTTAACCTTATCGCCCTTTTTAAGTGTGCCGTTTTTAACCCGGAAGTACACAATTATACCCCGGAAACTGTTGAACACACTGTCGAAAATAAGCGCCTGCAGTGGTGCATCAGGGTTACCAGTGGGGGCAGGTATGCGTGCCACAATGGCTTCCAGTATCGCTTCCACACCAATGCCACTTTTACCACTTGCCAGCAAAATCTCTTCTTCCTTACAACCCAGCAGTTCCACAATCTGGTCCTTTACCTCGGGTATCATGGCACCGTCCATATCAATTTTGTTGATAACGGGAATGATTTGCAGGTCGTTTTCAATGGCAAGGTACAGGTTGCTGATAGTTTGCGCCTGTATACCCTGTGTAGCATCTACTAAAAGCAAGGCGCCCTCGCAGGCGGCCAGCGCACGACTCACTTCATAGCTAAAGTCAACGTGGCCGGGGGTATCAATCAGGTTCAGGATGTATTCCTGCCCGTCCTGCATATAATTAATTTGTATTGCGTGGCTCTTGATGGTGATGCCTTTCTCCCTCTCCAGGTCCATATCATCCAGCACCTGTGCCTGCATATCCCTTTCGCTGATGGTATTGGTAACCTGCAGCAGGCGATCGGCCAGTGTACTCTTTCCGTGGTCAATATGTGCAATGATGCAAAAATTCCTAATATTCTTCATGTACCTCTTTAAAAATTGCTGCAAAAGTAACGGTTTTTGGGGGATTTGGGTTGATTGGTTGAAAGGTTGACTGGTTGGGAGTTTAAAGTGGTTGGCGATGGCGTTGACCGATGGGCGATGACCGTTGGGCGATGACCGTTGGGCGTTAGGCGATCAGCGTTGGGTGATGGGTGGTGTTTTTTAGTAGTTTGGGCTTACAGGGCATCTTGTGGATTTCAATGACTTTTTTCCGAAAATTGGGATTACATTACTGGGGCATGGAATATTGGGGGTGTTGATTGGCTGGCGCAAAAAGGTCGTGGGGAAGTTGATTAAAAAAAACAAGATTGTTCAAATGGCTGTTGCAGTTGATTATAAATCAACAAAACATAGTCTTCATTTACCCTACATTATTGCATTCTGATAAAATCACTTATAAACCCGGCTGCACCAAATATGGCCATATTCCTGCCAAAATTGAGTTTTAACATTCCATCCGGGCTTTTTGCTTTAATTTTCCTGAAAATTGTTAGCTATGCGAAAAGCAAGATTTTTTTTATTGCCGGCATTGTTAGGCACCGGCCTGTTTGCCCAGGATGTGGAATATAAAAAAGGCACCATACTGGTAGATGACAATGAGTACGCTAAGGTGGAGGTTAAAAAACAGAACATGGGCCTCACCAAATCCTTTGAAGTATTTAATATGGCCGGGCAAAAAGTAATCATTGCCGTGGTAGCCACCGAGTTTGAATCGGATAAAAACGACAATTCTTACCTCTTTTACCGGCTCACTTTTCTCACAGCAGGCCAGGTGGGCATTTTCAAAATTCCATCGCTCAGCCAGGAAAAAGGCTTTGCCAAACTAATTGGCAACAGCGGCATATTGGTAAAAGATACGGTAAACGGCGACCGGTTAAGGGAATTTATCGCCAGCAAAAGTGCTACCCCTTCCATTGCCGTTAACTATACGCCTGTGGCCCGCAACCGGGCCTGGCCGGTATCACTTACCAAAGACAAAAATGTGGAACAGGATAGCAAAATAATCGGCAACTTTAAGCCTGTTGGCTCCGGCAACAAAATGGATTTTTATGAGTTTGCACTGCCCTCAGGCGTTATCATAGCCAAGGTATCTTTTACCGGCGGCAACAATGCCCAGAACATGGAGTTGCTTACCGCTAAGGACAATTATAAGCGGGTGGTACCAATACCGCAAAATGAAAAAATCATTGTTGCAGATGCCAGTATAGACATCAATCAATTTACACTGAAGCGTATTGCCAAATGGCTGGTTGATAACCAGTATTTATAACTGTAATCATTTTATGTAAAAATGGGCAGTATTATGGTTAAATAATGCTGCCCGTTTCTTAAAATGTCAACTGTATTATTCCGGTATTTTTTCAGCAGGATATTTGCAGCATGCAACTACATTGCAAAGACATTTTTTGTAAAATCAGCCGCAGAAAAAAAGACAAAAAATATCCTTACCAATTATTAGTAACATCTTCTTCAGCAATAAAATTGTATTACCCCGCAACATACAGGTATCCGGATAGACAGTGAAAATAATGCAACAATGCTTTCTTTTCTTAATTTTACCGGTTTACCAATGTTTTCAATTCCACTACTTCAAACTCCGGGGAAGAATAAAAACAATGCTTGAGGATGGGCGTATGCCCGTTTCCAAACAATACCACAATACGGTCATTTGCTGTTGGTTTTGTGCGCAGGATATTGTTAAATATCCTCAGGTTGCGGTTGTACCACCACATAGACAGTATATCTGCACCTGCCGTTGATTCTTTAGCAAAACCACTTGCAAGGTAATGGCCATGCATACGCTGTACAACCTCCGGTGTGGACATCAACAAAAAATTCTCCAGCATAGTAAGGCCCAGTTCTGCCGAATCACCGGCATCGTACAATGCTTTGTACCGTGCATCCCAATACTTATCACGCAGGCTGTCAACCGCCGAGTTATCATTCCACAGGCTGTCAATCAAAGGAAAGCGTTTGTAATGTTCATTTGAAAAGGGCCAGGTATCAACTGCATACAACTGTGTATGATTCATCTGTTTGGCAATGCGGAAACCGAGCTGAAAAATTTCGTTGCGGCCCAGCTTATACCGGCTGGCCATATACTCGCCATACAAAGAATCGATCCAACCCTGGTCATTCCCTTCAACATAAATGCGGGTGGGTTTAAAACGCCTTATTACTTCGGCCAGTTCTTCTATTTCCTTTTGCCGTTGCGGTGACTTTACATCAATAAATTTTGATGAATCTGTTTTGTGTCCGTCAAGATTTGGATACCCAAAATGGAAAGTACCCAGCATCAGTACCTTTGCAGGCTGGCGTCCGCCGTTCAGCAAAATTTTATCTGGTTTCAGGTTTTCCAGTTTTTTCCAATCTACTTTTTGGGCAATTGCCGTTAAGCTCAGTAAACAGGCTGTAGTCATTAATATTATCTGCATGGTATATTTTTTTACAAAGATGTACTGAACAGCCAGCCCATAAAAATAAAATCTGCACAGGGTGTTCTTTTGTCTGCCAGCAAAGCCTTACTGTTTTTTTGCAGATAAAACAAAGCCATTGGCAGACAGTTTTCATTTTCTATGGAGATTGCCGGTAGATTTGCGTTATGGTACGGAAATATATTATTGCAGCATATACCGCTTTCTTCCTTATTTATTCTGTATTGTTTGAAGCATTGGCCAGCGTCAATGCAGGGCTACCAATAAGCTGGAGGTA
>JANMDL010000300.1:0-25460 GCA_031376295.1 Chitinophagales bacterium | reverse complement strand
ATAGTGAAACTGAAAGAGAAAGGGCTGACATTTTATGCAGCGCCGGTACTCCAAAGCTGGCTGTGGTACGAGGCTTATTTATCCGACCCTGATGGTAACAAGCTTTGCATTTATCATGCTGGTGAAAACCGGTTGAATCCTCCGTGGCGGTTAAGCAAATAATCAATGGTACATAAAAAAAAGCACCCCGTTTTGGGATGCCTTTATTTATTAAAACCTTTATAACTATTCTGATTCTGCTACTACTTCTTTTACTTCGGGTATCATGCGTTTCATCATTCCTTCTATACCTGCTTTAAGGGTAATCATACTGCTGGGGCAACCGCTGCAGCTTCCCTGCATCATCAGGTTTACCGTACCATTATCGTAGCTTTTAAACTGTATGGCGCCACCGTCCATTTCTACGGCTGGCTTTACATAATTTTCCAGTAATTCCTTGATGCGTTTTACCACATCATCATCATCGGCACTCACTGTATTGCTGCTTTCCTGTTTCATAGAAGCCACCGCTTCTTCGTTTATCACCAGCTTGCCTTCTTCCAGGTAATCCTTTAAAAAAAGTTTTACTGCGGGGATGATGTCCTGCCAGTCTTCAGTTTCTGTTGTTTTGGTGAGCGTAATAAAATTACTGGCTATAAATACAGATTTGATAAATGGGAAGCTGAACAGTTCCTGTGCCAGCGGTGAGGGTGCTGAGCTTGCTTCATCCGGAAAATCAATGCTTTTACCCGGATACAGCAGCTTGTTGGCTACAAATTTCATTGTCTCCGGGTTGGGTGTCATTTCTGTATATATGCTTACGATGGTATTGCCTGTTTTTATCATGTGCTTAAATTAATACACAAAGGTAATGCGTATAGTCAAAAAAAGGGTTGGCTAAATCTGCTCAACCCTTTTTTACCTGATATTTTTCTTATTTCGCAAGCATTTTACTGCTTTATGAATCTTCCGTACAGCGCTGTTCCGCCCGTCTGCTCCAGTTTCAAAATATAAGAACCTGCCGCCAGGCTTGCTGTATTGATGCTGGCCGATTGTAATTTCCCCTGTAATATGGCTGTTCCGTTTTGCGAAAATACCGTATATCCGTTGCCTTTTTGGTAAGCAGAGCCAGTAAGCTGTATGCTGTTTGTAACAGGATTGGGGCTGATGTTGATGGTGTAATATTTGCCCTTTGTGCTTAGTTGCACAACCGGACTGTAATTTATTTTTCCGTCAAAATCTGTTTGAGCCAGGCGGTAAAAGTGCTTGCCTTGTTCAATCCCGGTATGTACAAAATCATAATTTTTTACTATGGTACTGTTACCAGCACCTGTAATTCTGCCAATATTGTTAAACTGCACACCATCGGGGCTGTGCTGTACATCAAACCAGGCATTGTTCAGCTCCTGCTGTGTTTGCCAGTTAAGCTGTATTCCTTTTGCAGTTTCTTTTGCCGCAAAACCGGCAAGTGTAACCGGTACTGGACCTAAGTAGGTAACAGTAAGTACGGGTCTGAAGCCCGGTGTAAGATTCTCCCTGGAGCCAAATCGTTTTGCTGTTGTGGCATTCACTTCATCCCCAATTACTATCCAACCAAAATTAGTAGCCGGGTTATCAGCCCAGTTCTGTACATCTGCCACCATTTGCGCCGAGGTCCAGCTATAAGTTACACCCTGTGCGTCTACCGAAGTGGTAGCTGAAGCCGTTGCTGCAAAATTTCCTCCGGCTGTTACCCATGAGTTAGCATTGTAAAACCTATCCTGCCAGGTGGCATCATTAGCTGTGGGCGCAACACCTGCACCATCAGCCGAACTGCCTGCATTACTTGTCCCTTCACCCCAATTGGCCGAAAGTTTATGCAACGATACATTTACCGGACCAGAAACGGTTTTGGTACAATACAAAGTTAATGTAGCTGATAATACTGTAGCGCCGGCTGTTTGACCGGGATTGAGTGGTGTTGGAAAAGACACCGGAAAAGTTAACAGCGCTCTTCTTTTTGAGGGGCCAACCTGTGGTGCGGTATTACCCGTGAAAATGTTCTCGCCTTTTGCATTACTGTTTACCGATTCCTCGTAAATGGTATTGTCCTTAGACGGACTGAAAGTGATTACTTGCGGTTGCTGACAAAAGACGCTGCAAGGGAGCAACAAAGTAAAAAATAAGTGGTATAAATGCTTCATGTATATTGGTTTATGTATTTAAAGATATTATTCAGTTTCAAAAACTGGCAATTAATTATCTTTCCTGTATGGAACTGTCTAACAAACAACGTGCCCTTATCCCTAAGGGTTGCCCAACTGCTGTTATTTATTTTACCTTCTCTACTATCATTACCATTTGGTTTATACAGGAATGTCCATTATATAACAGTGTGCAGCAAAAATTGTTATCGGCAGGCATTGCTGGTGCTAAATGGGGCGTTCAGATTATAGCTGCGCTGCTCCTGCTAAAGCAAAAAAAATGGGTTTTCATTAAAAATATTGGTTTTACCTGCCTGGCAGGATCGCTTATTTTACTGCCATATGCCATTGCTTCCCGGTTTTGGGGAATAAATGGAAGCAATTTTTTTACCCTTTCTCTGCTGCTGGCGGTTGCGGTTATGATTTTTATGTATGCTGTTGGTACAAAATCGGCCGGGGTAAATATAAAATGGTGGGGGGGGTGGTTATTGTGCCTCTGTTTGGCTGTTTTATTACAGCTAACGGTTGTTTTTAATGTGATTTAATCATTCGTTTTTAAAAAACACTCCCCCATTACCCTTATTTACTGCATTTCGTGTCAAAATAAAGCCTGTTTCAGGTTTTTATGTTCAAATAATTTTTTTACTACAAAGCTGTGGGTCAAATTATAATAAAGATTTCTGTTACCGGCTCATTTACAGGTCTTTATAATATGACACCTGTTATAGACGTGTCGCTATATTTTATGAAGCGAAACGTGCTTATTTGTGTCGGATATTGCAATTAGAAAAAGCGAAACAAAAAGTAAATAAAAAAATTTCAGCTTTTACGGCCAGGTAAAAAAGGATACAAGTATCCCGGAAAAGTTCTTTGAAGTTCGATAGCAGTTTTTAACAGGCTGCAAACACTATGGAAAGGTGAGGCTTTCTGCAAAAAAGAAATGTGGGGCCAGCTTGTTAAAACTCTTATTGTAAACTAAAATATTACCGTTGCGGTATATGAAGAATATAGCTGGCAAATTGTTCAGTAAAATAGTTAGGTAATGGCGCTTTGTTTTTTGTATTAACATGTAAGAAATGCCTGGTTGTCTAACCGGGGGTTTTTTTATCCTGCTGTGCCAATCGGCTTTCCTGCTTCTATCAGCACTTAAAATGTACATGTTGTGAACTAATTTGCGCTTTATGCGTTAATTTACGTTTTAACCATTTCAGCTATATTGCGCTATGCAGTTTGATTTTAATGTACGCAGCGGCATGCTGTTGCTTTTTTTTATTGCTGGTTGTACTTATGCGATACTGCTTGCTTTACGGGGCCGGCGCAATGATTCTTTGGCAGATAAGCTGCTGTCAATTTATTTAATGCTTTGCTGCCTTTTTATTTTCCCCTGGATGGTGGGCCATGCCGGCTGGTACAATGGCGAAAACGGACCCTACAGAGATATTTTGTTTTACACCCCCTTTCAGCACCAGTTGTTTTTTGGACCGGTCATATTTTTTTATGTACAAAGCCTGCTCAACTTAAATTTCCGCTGGCAAAAAAAAGATTGGCTGCATTTTGTACCGGGCATTTTGTACCTGCTTTGGTGCCTGGTGGTTTTTGTTACCGACAGGCTTTTGCTGGGCAGATATTTTTTAATGAATGGAGAGAATGACCCCGATTTTGACACATGGTACCAGGTTACGGGCCTGTTTTGCATGATCTTTTACCTGGTTTTATCAATCCGCTATTATTACCGCTACCGCAAATACACCCTGCAATTGCTGTCTTATGCCGATAGTGTGGCTTTTTTATGGGTTCGTAATTTTTTACTGGCTTTTATGGCCTACCTGCTGGTAACTATTGTAAAGGAGGCACTTAACCTTATGTCGGAAGCAGGTTTAATACGTGAGCTGAATTATGGTGATGCATGGTGGTACTATATTGTGTTCTCCTTCATTTTTTACTACATCGCTATTTCCGGCTACAATAATTCCGGCGAAACAAAAATTGGTTTCCAGTTTTTTAAATTGCTGCAGAACAACCAGCCCAAAATGCTTGGCGAAGGCCAGGGCTATCAAAAACAATTCAGTGCAGCTACTGTTGAAACCATCGACTATGAGGAAGTGGGCAATCATCAACCAAAAGCAGCTGCAGAGCCTGAAACGGATACTCCCTTTTTTACAGAAGAACAACTGCAGGAATGGAAGATAAGGGTTGAACAGTTGATTTTAGGCGAATCGCTGTACAAAAGCCCTGAACTCACCCTTTCTATAGTGGCTAAAAAATTAAATACCAATCCCTCTTTTCTCTCTAAAGTAATCAACAATGGCTTTGGTATTAATTTCAACGACTTTATTAACCGCTACCGTGTACAGGAGGTAAAGAACCTGCTTAGTGACCCTGACAATGCCAATATCACCATTATGAGCCTTGCATACGATGCCGGTTTTAACAGCAAAGCCACTTTTAACCGGGCATTTAAAAAATTTACCGGCAAAAACCCCAGGGATTTTTCTGTAAATTTTGCTGATACAGGCTCAAATTCTGGCTTGTAAATTTCCTAACTGCTTCTTTTTCAATTACTTATTATTTGATACCTGTAATGGCAGTATCGTAAAGTGTTTTGAGGCTGTACCAAGGGGTATACTGGCTCATCTTGCAGGTATTAAATCAATTTGCAATGAAGCATTTACTTTTTTTATGCCTGATTATTTTAGTAAACATTACAGCAACCGCACAAAAAGCAGACAGTATTCCTGTTGGCAAAGACAGTAGTTTTAACAAAAACCAAACCCTTGCTGCTGTGGTGGTTTCTACCCAAAAGCAATATATAGAAAACCAGTTAGATAAAACGGTACTGAACGTTGACAGCCGCCCCACAACTGCCGGGCAAAATGCGCTGGAACTGCTGAAACAGGCACCGGGCGTGGTGGTGGATGGTAATGAAAACATCAGCATCAGTGGTAAAGCAGGGGTAAATGTATTGATTGATGGCCGCTCTACCGAAATGAGCGGGCAAGACCTGGCACAGTTGTTAAAAACTATTGATGCTGAAAATATTAAACAGGTTGAAATAATTACCAATCCTTCTGCCAGGTATGATGCTGCGGGCAATGCAGGCATCATCAATATCAGGCTTAAAAAAAGCATGGTAAACGGGTTTAATGGCAGGGTTACTGCCGGTATGCAGCAAAGTACCCACAGCCGCCAGAACAGCAGTACCAATATCAATTTCCGTAAAGATAAATGGAATCTTTTTGCTAATGGCGGCTACAGCAGGGGCTACCAGGTTACCACTGCCAATAACGACCGCAATACCGGCAGCAGCAGTTTTATACAGCGTGGTGATGAGGGCGACAGGTTTTGGGATGTAACTGCAAGGCTGGGTGCCGATTATACCATTAATAAAAAGAGTGTATTGGGTGTTTTGTGGATGCACAATTTTCACAGCACCTCCATGGATAATTTTAACCATACTACGCTGCTCAAAACAGGCGCTGCCGATACCAATGTTTTTTCACGCAGTGTGGCTCCTTTTAAAAACGGGCGCAGCAATATTAACCTCAATTACAAATACAGCGGCAGCAAAAGCGAATTTAATGCTGATGCTGATTTTACCCGCTTCAACAGCTCCCTTAATAATCTTTTAACGAGCAGCTTTGCTAATGCTGCTTTGGTAAAATATGCCGATAATGCTACGCAGAACAATGTGGCGGTGGGCATCAATCTTTTTTCTTTAAAGGCTGATTATACCAGGCAACTACCCAAAATAAACGGCAAGCTGGAGGCGGGTGCCAAAATGGTAATTGCACAAACCGGAAACAACCTGCAGGTAAACAATGCCGGGGCTGGTTTGTGGTTAGCCGATAGTGGTAAAACCAATCGTTTTGAGTTTGACGAAAACATCAATGCAGCCTATACAAGTTTTTCGGGTCAGTGGAAAAAATTATCTTTTCAAGCAGGCCTTCGTGCCGAGCAAACCACCATTAAGGGTGTTTCTACCGATTTAAAGGGCAGCCGAATTACCAGGCCCGACTCATCTTACACCAACCTTTTTCCTACAGTGTTTTTACAATACGATGTAGCCAAAAATCACAGCATTGGTTTATCGTACGGCCGGCGGATAGACAGGCCGGGCTACCAGGATCAGAATCCTTTTATTTATGCACTTGATGCCTTTAACAGCGAAAGGGGCAACCCTTACCTGCTGCCGCAAATAAGCCATGGTGTAGAGCTGAGTTATGTGTACAAGGGTGAAGCCAGCCTTAAAATAAAATATGCTGCAACCAACCGCCTGTTTGAGCAGGTTACTTTTCAGGATGGCAGCAATACCATTTTAATACCACAGAATACCGGCAACCGAAAAATGCTGAATATCAGCCTTTCTTCCCCGGTACAGTTTACCAAATGGTGGAGCGGTTATGTACAGGCCGAGCCATTTTATCAAAGTTACAAGGGCAACCTCACCGGCTTTGGCAACAACAACAATATACAATCAGCCAGTTGGGGATTTAACGGTTATTTTGGAAACTGGATAAATATTAAGGGTGGTTATTCACTGGAGCTGAGCGGCTGGTTCAATTACCAGAATGTATCTACCATATACAAATCAAAACCCATTGGCAGCATCAGTACAGGTATAAAAAAGAATATACTGCACGATAAAGCCACCATCAAATTATCGGTAAATGATATTTTTAATACACAGCGCTGGGCACAAACGGTTAACAATGGCAGCCTGAATATGAGTACTTACCGCAAGTGGGAGAGCCGCAATATTGGTATCAGTTTTTCTTACCGCTTTGGCAATCAAAAGATAAAAAGCGCCAGGGAAAGAGAAACGGGTAATGAGGCGGAAGTGGGGAGGATAAAATAAAATTACATGAAACAGGTATGAAGATCTGCATTAAAAAATCGTAGTTTTATGATACTAACAATAGGCAAATTGAGACATAGAATTATCTTTTCCTTTCTTATCGCCCTGCTTGCAGCAACTGCACTAACAGGACAGGTTCAAACCATCTTTTCGCCTGACCAGCTGCAGCGGCTTAACGACATTGCTGTACAGGATGTTCCAAAGGGTGCACCGGGTATTGCAACAGGTATTGTAAGTAACGGTAAAATCGTTTATGAAAAAGTAGCTGGCTTTGCTAACCTGGCAGACAGTATTTTAATTACAAAAGATAGCCGGTTCAACATTGCGTCAAACGGTAAACAATTTACAGCGCTGGCCGTTCTTGTATTGATTGACGAAAAAAAGATACTTCTTACTGATGACATCAGAAAATACCTGCCGGGCCTTTACCGGGGAATTGCCTCAAAAATAACCATTGAAAACCTGCTGAATCACACAAGCGGCATCCGGGATGTGTATGACCTGTGGAATTTGCAGGGCCTCACCTGGTGGAAACAATCGTTTGGTAATAAAGCTGCGCTGGCGTTGCTGGAAAAACAACAGGCATTGAATTTTAAGCCTGGTACAAAATACCTGTACAGCAACAGCAACTATATTTTACTGACGGCCATTGTTGAAAAGGTTACTGGCAAATCGTTCGTTGCCTGTACAAACGATCTGTTCAAAAAACTAAATATGCCCAATACTTCTTTTGAAAACGATCATACAAAAATCCGTGGCCCGGTAGCCAAAGCCTACTTTAATTTTGATACCTGGAAAACGTATAACTGGATATGGAATGTTTGCGGCGATGGAAACCTCTTTTCAACATTGGCCGACCAGCTTGAATGGGAGCAAATATTACAGGGGAAAAATACTACAAAAATTAAAAGACGGATTTTAAAGAAGAGTCAGCAACTGACGGATCATTCAACCATAAACAATTATGGCTATGGACTTGAATTTGGCACTTACAAAGGACTAAAGTATACATTCCACGAAGGGGCTACAGGGGCCTGGAAAGCGACTGTTACAAGATTTCCGGAAAAAGCTGTTTCCATTGTTACACTCACCAATACAGGTAAATGCACACCCAATACACAAACAAGGCAAATGGCTGATGTGGTTTTTAATTTAAAAGATGATGCAAAATATTTTGTAACCAAACCTGCCCGGGTGGGTAATTTTATCAGCGAGGATGATATGATTGGAACCTACCAAACAGACAATAATTTTACTTTTCAGTTTGAAAAAAGAGACAGCTTTGTATACTTAAAACGAGTGGGCCGTAATGATGTACAATTAGAACGGGAAGCTGCTAATATTTTACACCAAACTTATGATGCCAACTTTAAGCAGGAATTCACACTAAATGCTAAAGGAGAAATGGAAGTAACGGCCTACTACACATCACACGCTCCCTATACACTTACAAAGGTTAACAGCAATTGGGCTGGATTTAATTATCGGTCGTTAAACGGAAAATTTCTCAATACAGAAACAAATGTAACCGTAGAGATCAAGTTTATAAATGATAAAAATTTTGATGTTATCATTGGTAAAAGTGACAGCACCAAAGGGTTGTTGATTTCGCCCACAAAATTATTGGTTGACAATTATGTATTAACAATTGAAAAAGGTGCCGGGGTGCCTGAAATACTTTTGCTTAGTGGAAACAGAATTGAAAAAGTAAAATTTATACGGATGAAATAAAACTCTTATGCCCAAAGGGGAGGAAGCACGGTCAAAGAGGTATATGAAGGAAGGATAAAATAATTTTCCATGAAAACAGGTACTGATTCCGCTTTGAAGGCGGGATTTTTGTTAAACAAGTCGGTACTTTCCTTTTCATTATGGTTAGTTTATGTTTGCGATAAGCTACGTATTTGGTAGCAAATCGCAAATGATTACTGCCACGGCTATTTCACCAATTGTGCTAAATAAAGGCATCGTCCCACTCCCGTATATTCATTCATACCTCTTACAAATTACAATAGCATTATGCCCACCAAAGCCAAAGCTGTTGCACATGATGGTGTTGATGCTATGCGGCACAGCCTTTCCGGTAACGATGGGTAATGTGGCCGGAATGAGCGGATCAATATGCGTGGTATTGATGGTGGGCGGTACCATTTGTGTAGCCATAGCCTGCAGCCCGGTCAATACACCAATAGCTCCGGCTGCACCCAGCAGGTGGCCAAAGGCACTTTTACCGGCACTTATTTTTAAATGAACCGGCACATTGCCAAACACTTTTTGTATGGCAATAATTTCGCTCATATCGCCCACTGGTGTTGATGTAGCATGTGCGCTTATATAATCGATTTCCCCGGCTGCTATACCTGCATCTTCCAGGGCAAGCTGCATGGCCGATGCTGCACCTTCGCCCTGCGGGTGTGGTGCGGCTATATGGTGCGCATCGCTGGTAATGGCACCCCCGGCCACTTCAGCCAGTATGGTAGCACCCCTGTTCAATGCATGTTCTTCTGCTTCCAGCACAAACATTACCGCACCTTCGCCAATTACAAAGCCATCCCTTACCGCATCAAATGGCCTGCTGGCTGTTGCTGCATTTTCATTATTAGTACTGAGTGCCTTCATGGCAATAAAGCCGCCTACCGCTCCCTCCGAAATGGATGCTTCTGCTCCACCGGTTATCATTACATCTGCCTGGCCGTACCTGATTTTATTCATCGCATCCACCATGGCAATATTGGAACTGGCGCAGGCCGCTACGGTTGAGTAATTCATTCCTTTAAAACCATACCGTATAGAAATAATGCCTGGCGCAGCGTTGGCCATCATCATGGGTATAAAAAAAGGATTGAAACGGGGTGTACCATCTCCAAGGGCAAATTCCTTTATCTGCTGTTCATAAATTTGCGGCCCTCCATTGGCGGCACCAATTATTACACCCACCCGGTTACAGTTAATGCCCTTTAAACCCGGCATAGATTGCTCAATGGCCTGCATTGCCGCAGCCAGGGCAAATTGTGCATAAGGATCATTTTTGCGCTGCTCTGTTTTATCCATGTAATCCAGCGCATTAAAACCCTTTACTTCACATCCAAAACGTGTTTTGTATTTATCTGCATTAAAGCGGGTTATCGGGCCAACACCATTTGTACCGGCCAGCAATGCTCTTCCAAATGACACTGCACTGTTTCCTATCGGAGTAATGGCCCCCATTCCGGTTATTACAACTCTTCTCATTAATATAGTATTGCTGCGGCTGATTGATACAAAAATATACCTGCTGATACAACTTATAATGTAGCGGTATAACCTGGTTATTGTTTGTTTGTGCAGATTGGTGCAAATGTAACCAAATGTGGAAGAGATTGTTTTATTGAAAGAATGGGCTGCGTGTTTTAGCAATTTTATAATATTGATGAGCAGTGTTTTTTAAAACTACTTAGTTGAGCTGTGCCTTTTTTATAGCTGCTATTTCTACAATGGTTAGCGGCTGCGGCTTAGCTTCAATGGCGCTCACTAATGATGCAAGCATTTGTGGCAGTGTTACCAGGGCCGTGCCTGCTGCTTTCTTTTTCCAGGCGGGTACCATGTTTGCCAAAGCGTACAGGGGCATCAATATTACCGGCCACCAATGCCCGGGGCCAAGCACATACCAGGGTCTGATAAAAGTGCAGTTCAGTTGTTTTGACATACAACAAGCTTCGCCCTGCCTGCGTACCTGCTGGTATGCCTGCATAAGTTTGCTGTGCTGCATTGATACACTCACATAAATAACATGTGATGCACCTGCTTTTGCTGCTGCATTGGCCGAAGCTTTTACACTGGCCAAATCAATACTGGTAAACTGTGGTGCTTTTGCCGGAGAAGGATGCGGAACACCGAGCAGTTGTACAAATACTGCATCTTTCGGTATAAAATCATAAAAGGTATTTTCATCAAAAGGGTTGCCGGTTACTACTTCTGCACCGGCGGGTACTTTATGCCGGCTTTGTAAACGGGTGAGTGCTATTACCCTGTGACCCTTTGCCAGTAGCATTTTTATCAGCCTTGTACCCATATAGCCGGTAGCACCGGTAATAAAAACTGTTTGCATAATATTGTTATATAGCCTGGCGCAATTCGGTGAGCATCCCCATCTGCCGCAGCATTCCTGCCTCGTCCCATATATACCAAACTTTTATAATCTTGTTGTTCTTTATCTCCAGTACCGATACACCTTTAAAAGAAACAAATTTACCGGTTGCGGGTATCTTCATTATCTTACCCTTATGGTGGCCGGTTGCCCCCCAGCACACAACTACCTGCTCTCCTTTTTCTATCAGTTTCTCCACTTCAAACTGTATATCAGGAAAAGCATTGGTATAGGTTTTTACTGTTTTGCGCAGGTCTTCCTTTGTATAAGTTTGATGGTTACCCAGGTCTTCCCGCTCAAATACATCATCATAATGTTCCAGCACCTGCTCAATATCCCGGCTGTTCCATGCTTCAAAAAGCCTTTCTACAAAATTTTTATTTACATTATTCATTGCACTTTTATTTTAATGATACAAACATACTGCCTAACCTTGTTCACCTGCAATACCAGTTTTTGTTCAGTTCCTGTTCATAATTTATTTTAACTCAGTTATAATCATACTTCGAGAAATTTTAAAAACCTGTGTTCAAAAAAAAGGCTGCATCAGGCGTTTAATCGCCCTCAAACAGCCTTATCCCTTACATATACTTACACTTACTTAAAAGAACACTGCTATTCTTGCCTTTACAAAAAACGGGTTGCCGGGTGTAAAATGAAGTTCAGTCACCGCATCTGCCTCATTTTTAAGGCGTGATGTGGTTTCAAACTGTGCTTCATTCCATTTTACATTAAAAATATTCTCTGCCACCAGGCCAATTTCGTATTTGTGTTTTGTATAATTAACCGAGGCATCAGCTACAAAATAACCCAATGCTGTTATTGAGCCATCCTCATTGGCAGGCCTGTTTTTTATATACCGGTAACGCAGGCTACCGTTAAAGCCACTTGTCGCCTGGTAATTAATTCCTCCCGTACTGGTTAGCGTAGGAGCCAATGGAATATAGTTGCTTCCCTTGGGTTCACCAATGGCCCTTGCTTTTGCCAGGTTTAAATTAGCATCAGCAAACAGATTTTTTGTTAACTGGTAGCGCAGGCTCAGGTCAATGCCCTGGCGGCGGCTCTGGCCACCCGCTTCTACAATACCCTCATCACCCACATACACAAACTCCTGTTCCGATTTCAGGTACCATACTGCGGCATTCACCAGAAACTGCGGCACTGGCTTCCAGGTTATACCAAAGTCCGTTCCATACACTGCCGGCAGTATTTTTTTTGCAGTATTATCCAGCACCGTCCTTGTATCGTTGCTGTGAAAACCCTTGCCTGTTTTTACATACAACTGTATTTTTTTTGACAGGTTATACTGAAGGTTCAGCGCCGGGCTCACAATAGCTTTGCGCTGCTGCTGCTTTACTGCGGTAAGTTTATCATCGTACTTAAAATTAAACCAATCGGCTCTTATGCCGGGGTTAATCAGCCATTTACCCATGCTTATTTTTTCATCGGCATATACCCACGCATTGGTTTCGTTGATGTCGCCCAACTGAATATTATCCAATACTGTTATCATGTCCTTTGTATGTGAGAGCCCGCTGTTGCTGGTGCGGTCGTTGCGTATGCCTGCACCTGCAGTAGTAACAAAGTTTGTATTGCCGGCATATTTTTTTACCGTATACTTTGCCTGGTAACCAACAATGTCCCGCTTTTCTTTTTGCCTTATCTGGTCACCATTTACCGGATCGATTAAAAAAAAGGTGAAATTAGAAAACAGGTTAAAATGATACCGGCTGTAAAATGCCTGGTTTTCAAAGCGGCTATTACTGCTTAGCTGGTGGGTGCTTTTAAGGCTGGCGTTAAAGCGGCCTGTGTAGCCACTTTCCCCATCAATTTCTCCAAAGCGGGTAATAATGGTGCCGTTGTCAATTGCCCGTTGTGGTATTTGCCCACCTGCATTCCACCGGCTGTTGAGCAGCGAGGTGGTAAAGCTTATTTTTGATTTATCTGTAAGCGCCAGGTTGTATCTTGCCTGTACATTAAAGCGGTTAAATTTTTGTGCGTTTTTAAATGGTCCGTCGCTGTACAAAATTTCTGAAGCGATATAAGCATCCTGTTTTTTTGTATCAAGTAATTTTAGCATAGCCAGGCCACGAAATGTATTGAAGGTTCCACCTTCTAACTGAACTGTATTTTTATCTAATTTGCTTTTTGTTTCCAATTGCACATAGGCAGCAGTATTCAGGTTACCATATTCTTTGTAATAAGGTCCTTTGCCGTAATCAATATTTTTAACCAGCTCCGGTATTACAAAATGCAGGTCGGCATAGCCCTGACCATGTGCATGGCTCACCATGTTTACAGGCAAACCATCTACAGTTATCTGTATGTCGGTGCCATGATCAATATCGTATCCCCTTAAAAAAATCTGCTCTGCCTTACCGCCGCCCTGGTGCTGGGCTATAAACAAACCTGGTACATTACGCAGCAGCTCCTGCGATGATTTTACAGGCCGTACTTTTAAATCTATTTTACTAATGGCGTTACTTGCATTGTTGTTAAACGGGTTGGATGTAAGTACCAGCTCTTTCAGGTTTACCGTCCCACGATTAAGCTCAACCGTTATTCCTTTTTCTGCTTTTGCATATACCATCCTGCTGGGTTCGTACCCAATACCCGTTATCAGCAATTCGGCAGAGTCGCTAGTTACCGGTATAATAAAATTACCTTCCCTGTCTGATAATTTTGCTTCTCCGTTCTCTGTCAACTGAACCAAGGCATACTCCACCGGCTCTTTGGTAATTTTATCAATTATCCTCCCGGAAATGCCGGTTTGTGCAAATACCGCTGAGCAGATAAAAACCAATAGTGAAATAAAAAGCAGTCTCATAAAAATATATTTATTCTACGAGTTTTTTTGTAATGCTGTTTTTATTTGTTCGGCATACCAGGGGCCAAGTTCAAAGCTGCTTTCCCCGGCCTCCTTTAAATATTTTTTCGCTTTTGCCGCATCGCCGGCTGCTTTGTACAATACCCCAAGGTGATAAACCGCATCCGGTTCAAAGCATTTGCTTTCTACATATTGCTTCGCTGTTTGCAACGCTTTTGCTATGTCGCCCTTTTTATAATAAGCCCAGCAAAGCAGGTTGTAACTTTCTGCTGTTGGCCGGTTGTTTATTTCTGTAAGTGCAATTTTCATTGCCATATCAGGTTTATTCAGTTTATCACTGTACAGGTAAAAAAGATATTTATTGTACATGTCCCCGTATTCGGGCCGCTGTACTTCGGCAATAAATTTATTGGTGTGTATTTTTTCTGCTACAGTATCATTTTCATAAGCGGTAATTTGCGCCAGAATCAATTCATAATCTGGTACGGGATGGTGTTGCTTAAGCCAGGTAATAATGTTTTTTGCTTCCTCCGTGTCTTTGTCATGCGAAAAAGAAAGCCAGGCTATCCCTTTTAAAGCATGGTAATAATGGTCGTCTTTTTTCAGTACATCTGTATAGCAGCGGTAAGCATCAGTAAACATGTTTGCATGGCTGTACATATCGCCCAGGTTGGTTTTTGCCCAGCAGTATAATTCTTTATTATCCAGTTCAATTATTTTATCCAGCGCTGTTTCCATGGTACTGATGGCTTCATCGAGGTTACCCTCGGCATGGTCGCTGTATTTTGCTTTGCGTATCAGGTAAGAAAAATCATTTTTACCGCCTGTTTTGTACAGTATTCCTTTTGCCAGTGCTTCATCGCCCAGTTCCAGCGCCACATCAAATTGCTGCTGCAGCGATAATATTTTATCATCGCCAAGGGCAAGGGCACTGTCTAAATACAACTGTGCCTGTTTAAAATTGTGCTGTGTTACACAGTTAGCAGCCAGCGACCGGTAAATACCTGATGCGTTTTTTGATTGCAGCAGGTTCGCTTTTTTATAAAGACTGTCTGATTTTTTTACTTCGGCAATTTTGCCCGAATAATGGTAACGGCTGCTGTACAATTTTGCCAGTTTAGTTTCGCTTACTATGTCCTCCGGGTTGCGCTGCAACCGCTGCATCCAGAATGTTATTTCCGCATCAATAAATTTTAACCCTCCTGCTGAAGCGCCATCATTTTTAAGATAGGCGGCATAATCTTTTGCATCAGTCACTTTTATATTTCCCTTTGGCCATACAAAATACACTGTTGCCAATGCTATCAATACTGTTGCTGCTGTTACCAGTTTTTTCATTGTAATAATTTTATTCTTGTCATTATCTATAAAAATGAAGCGGCAGCCTTGGGGCCACCGCTCCCCGTCATTAACTAAAACACTATCAAAAACAAACTTGGTTTAGTGAGGTGTAGCCATGTAAGGAAATGATGCGAGGAATGGTTTATCATTTCCATTTACATTGTCTTTTGTAAGACCCGGGTTTGATGTTCCTGCGGGGCCACCAAATATCAGCAGCAATTCCACATCAATCACATCATCAGCCAGTGCCCTTCCGGTTAATACATTCGTTCCGTCGAAAAATGTAGTAGGTGCAGTAGTAGATGCTCCCAGTACATCGGTAACCAGCAAACCACTAAGTACATCTGCATTCTGGCCAAGTGCATTGGTAGTGTAGCCAGCATTTAATGCCAGTAACTTTGATTTGAATTTTGCACCAAACTGACTGTTCATGGCAGATGGTGTGGTGGTGTTGAACTTATCTTTCTCTGCTGCATCCACAAATACAGTATTAATTGCGGGCCTGGCCATCTGGTCCTGCTGCTCGTAAAAATCAACTACTACTACAGGGTCATCGTTTTTGCTGCAGGCACTGATGCTGAGCGTTCCTGCAAGTATTGCTATCAGAAATTTATTCGTTGTCATTGTATTTTTTTTAAATGATTATTAAATGTGTGGTGTTATATTTTCTTTTTGGTTTCCAGCCATACGTTTATTTTGCCTGATGATGCATTCAGGGCAGATTTTGGTACTTCCACCACCACGCTTAAAACGTTGGTGCCGGCAAAAGTATCAGCACCCGGACTGTTGAAGCTGCTGGCGGTACCTGCAATTACTTTTCTGAACTGTGTAAGGTCAAAAAAGAATGGATCATCCCTTGGGCCTGCAAACAATGTGATACCGTTTTGTGTGGCGATGATGGGCGTTGCCGTACCATAAGGTGTAACATCCACTTCCACCGTTACCGCACCTTCCAGTTTGCTTTTTGTGCCTGTGGCAGATGGAACAACCGGACCATAGATTTTCATTTTACCATCTTTTAAAATCGCCTGAATCACCAGGTCTTCCACATTGTCGTTGTTGTTGTCGATGTTGAACTCAAGCACAGTGTTGGGGTCAAACTTGGCCGTAGCAGTAGCACCCGGGCTCATAAGACCCTGTGTGTTGGCTACAAAAACCATGTTGGATGTATTTTGTCCTCTGAATACATATACATCCGTAATGTCTGATGACTGGCCGGTAACTGCAGGCGAATCAATGTGATCGGCTGCGTAAATAATGCCACCTGTAATAATTGCTGTGGCAATCAACCCGGTAATTAAAAAATTCTTCTTTTTCATTTTTTTTGTTTTAAATTTTTAAATGATGAGCACTCCCTTTTGGGTGTATGCTTTATTGTTTATTTTCCTGGTAATACAACTGAATCTATAACATGAATTACACCGTTACTCTGGTTTACATCTTTTATGGTGATGATGCTTGTACCGCCTTTCTCATCTTTAAGTACAATTTTTTTGCCCTTCATCATAGCGGTAAGTGTGCCTCCCTGTACCGTTGTAAGCATGGCTTTTCCCTTAGCTGCTTTAATTTTCTGCACCAGTTCTGCTGCGCTGATACGACCCGCAACCACATGATAAGTAAGCACTGCTGTTAATTTGGCCTTGTTTTCGGGCTTAAGCAATGTTTCTACAGTACCTGCAGGTAATTTGCTGAATGCTGCATTTACAGGAGCAAATACAGTAAAAGGCCCTGCGCTTTGCAATACCTCCACCAAACCGGCCGCTTTTACTGCCGCCACCAGTGTGGTGTGGTCTTTTGAGTTAACCGCATTTTCCACAATGTTTTTGGAAGGATACATCATCGCGCCACCCACTTCAACCGTTTTTTCCATAGAACCCGTTTGCTGGGCAAAACCGCTTTTCACAATAAGCGAAGCAACCAGCATCAGCCCGATTGTTTTTAACATTTTCATTTTTTTAATTTTTGATTAATAATTAATAGATACGGCAAATATGGCTCGGATGGGTAGTCACCCACAAGACCAGTAATTGTTCACCTGCTGTCCACTTTTGTTCAACCGGTTTTCGATACTTCATAATACATTGATTATCAGCACAAAAAAAAGCCGCTGTAAAAACAACGGCTGTAAATATTTTATGGATAAATCGTCTATTTCTTCTTATAAATGGGTACCGTGCTGCATGGCTCACCATACATAATACTTTTGGCCACAGGGCGCAGTTGATGGGTTATCTGCAGGTAAGCAGCCTCGCTGATGGGTATTTCGCCACAGCCTTTTATCACCACCCGCTTATCGGTAAACTGTGCTGTATCAATGGCTGCGATATTGCTCAAGAGTAATTGCTGCAGTATTTCCTCTTTTGTACCAAATATTACGTTGGCTGCCACAGGCTGAAGGCCGGCACTCACCAGCATATATGCCCACACAGGTATAATGGCATCGGCACTGCAGGTAACGGCTACATTTTTATCCCTGTATACTTCCCAATCCATGGTTTTAAGCGCTTCCCTGAAATCCTTTTCTTTTAATATTAAACCCATAAAAAGGTGGTCCTTCATATCAAAAACCATTACTTCACCTTTGGGGTAATATTGCTCCAAATCAAGGGTAATGATACCGCTTTCTGCCACTTTATTCTGTAATACTTCACTCATAATACCTTTTTCAGGTATAAAATTAGCATTTATACCAATGCCGTGGATAAATTGTACCTTTTCAACTGAAGCACAAATTAATGTATAGCTCAATCTATACACAAATCAGCAACATAAGCAGGAGTTGCTGGATACTCATTCTTTGAAAAGAGCCTCAGAGAAACGTAAGAATTTCAATATATTTGAACAGGGTTATACATGAAATTAAATTACAGTTTTCTTAACATCATTATACTTTGGGGTGCCCTTCAGGGTTTCATTGTATGTTTTTTTGTGTATCAAAAGAAGCATTTAAACAAGCACGCTGTTTATTTCTTTATTCTTTTCTTGTTTTCTCTGGCCTTCTACAATCTTATGTATGCTTTTCTGGACATGGACTTGTTCAGGTATTACAGGCCATTGCACCTATTTCCGTTTCCGTATAATTGGCTAATAGTTACAGGATTGTACTTTTATGTAAAGAATCTGCTAAAACCTGATAAGCAGCAACTCTATTTTAAAAAAGAATGGTATTTATTTCTGCCTGCAGCAATCTATTTTCTGTTAAGAATTTACTGGTTTACTATATCTGCTATAGAGAACAGCTACAGGATAACCGGGGTAATTGTAGCCTCTGATTTCTTTAGAATTCAGGAGTTCGCTATTCTGCTCTTCAATACTTGCTTATTAATACGTCTCTTGTATTTACTAAAAAAGCAGCAACAAATTGAAGTACAAAATATAAAGGTTGCAAATTTCCGTAAATGGCTAAAGTTATTTATCCGGATGTTTTTATTGCTTACGCTATCGAATTTATTATTCTTTTGCATTGATATGCTCATACATAAAGGCCGGGAAACCTTTACTTTTCTATATCCCACACTCATCAGTAATGCGATATTTATATACTGGATTGGGTTTGTGGGGTTCACAAATCCAGGCAGGTTTTTTAACAATCCGCATACCTATGAAGAGTTTTCAAAATCACAAGTGGATGATATCAACCGCAAATTAGCCGTGGCGATGAAAAAGCAAATGTTATTCAGGCAACCAAATCTCACTATCCAGCAGCTTGCGGTTGTGTTGGGGTATCCATCTAAAGAACTATCTAAATTTCTTAACGAACACCATCAAATGAATTTTTCTGAATATATCAACCACCATCGAATTGAATATATAAAGGAGCTAATTAATTCTTCAGAGGCAGAAAAATACACTTTAGTCAGCTTAGCTGAATTATCAGGATTTGCTTCTAAATCATCTTTTAATGCAACATTTAAGAAAATAACAGGCCTCACACCCTCTGAATTTAAAAAACAGCAATCAATAAAAATTTAAAAAAGTCCCAAAAAACACTTTTCTGGACATATAAGCTCCTTCAAAATAGCTATTTCTTCTATAGGGTCAGCAACTTTGCATTATACAAAACATATAATTATGAAGCCATTAAGACATATTGCTGTCATTGCTTTTACTACCTGCTTTCTTACCTCTTTCTCTCAATCCAAAAGAGAGTTGAATTGGCTCAAAAAAAATACTCTTGAGTTGAAAAACGGCGAAGGCTACGACTTTTCTGCCCTTAAAAAAGCAATCGGCAACCGGCGCATAGTTGCTTTGGGAGAAAGCACCCATGGTTCAGGAACTTACTATCACCTTAAGGCCGGGTTGGTAAAATTTCTTCACAAAGAAATGGGCTTTGAGGTATTGGCTATGGAAAGCGGTTTAGGAGACACCTACCTCGCTTATGCCAATATTGATACACTTTCCGGTAAACAACTCCGTGATTTTTCCGTTTTTGGAAATTTCAGAGCCAATGAGGCTATGGGGCTTTTTGATTATATAAAAACGCAGCACAATTCCAGGGCACCCCTTAATTATGTGGGCTATGATACACAGGCATCTTCCGATTTTATGTTCAGGCAGTTGAAAAAAATACTAGCCGACTATGATAAAGAACTTTCAGACAGCCTTATCACCAGAATGTTTTCTTACCAGAGAGCTTACGGATATGGCTCCAACAAGGATTCTGCAAACTATCTTAAACATAGAAATATTTTTGTAGAAACCTCAAACACAGCCCGGCGCTATTTAGAAGAAAATAAAGAAGCCATTATGGCTAAGCATAATCTTAGCAACACTGTACATAAAGTAATAGTCAGGAGCCTTGCCATGTTTTCTGCATCGTACAGTTTATCCTATACAGATAGATGGAAAGGATATGCCCTGCGGGACTCCCTGATGGCTGAAAATCTGCAATGGTTACTTTCTGATGTGTATGCCAATAAGAAAGTTATCATTTGGGCACATAATGGGCATATAGAAAAAGGCGAAATGGAAAACGGATATATGAAGCCGATGGGGCATTTTTTAAAAGAGCAGCATTTGAGTAATTATTATTCCATTGGTTTATTTGCCTTTAGTGGTGTGGCTTATCAGTTCTGGACTAAAAAAACAATTCCAATTGACCAGATAGACGCTTCATTTATTGAACATCGTTTAATTACCACAGGAAAACATACCCCATTTTTAGATTTGAGCCATATCCGTAAAATCCGGGATAATTCCTGGGCATACAAACTTATCCATGCTTATGAGGTAGAAAATGGCGGCATTATTAATTTTATTCCAACTAAAAGATTTGATGCGGTTATTGTTACCAAAGAATCGAAGGCTCCCGTTTATAATGATTAACCTGAAGCATTGGAATTTTTTGCAGTAAACAAAAGCCGGCATTAAGCCGGCTCCTGTTTACTGCTGTCAATATTTTTTAATTCACTTTATTGTGCTTGTCCTTAATGCTGGCCTGCTCCTTCAAAGCATTAAACCAGGCACCGGCCTGCTGTTTCATGCTCTGCAAACGCTGTTCACGTAAGTTTGCAGCTTCTTCTGCTGATTGGGTGGTTTTATTGCCAAAGCTGTTAATCTTTAATACATATACACCAAAAGTACCAGCTATAGGTGCTGATGGTTTGCTTTGCCACTCTTTGTTAAAAGCTGCGCCAATCAGTTTTGGTTCGCTGCCACCAATACCCGGCATTATATTAGCACCAAAGGTAAGGGTAGAGTCGGCTCCCGCTGTTTGTACTGTTTTACCAAAAGCAGTTGCCGCTGCTTCGGGCGTAGTACCTGCAGGCAATTTTTTTATGATCTGCTCTGCTTTTTTACGGTTACGTACTTCTGCCTCCACCATCGGGCGGGCCGTTTTTGCATCTGGCACACCTTCTGCCTGTACCTTTTCAACAACGGCCACTACATACTGGTTGTCTAAATTAAATGCCTCGGCACTTACTTCGCCCTGTTTGGCATCAAAAGCCCATCTTACTATATCACGGGCATTCTGCAGGTTGCCCAGCTGGTAATCGTTTTCTTTAATAAGCGCCGGGTTGCTCACTTTACTAAGACCATTTTTGGAAACATACTCATCTAATTGCTTTAATGTTCTGGCAGAGCCGGCCAGTTTGGTAGCTTGAATGTTTGCGTTGTTCACCGTTTCGTCGCTGGGTACAATATCCTTCGCCATATACGCCACTTTATAGGCTGGTTCCTGTTTCCATTGCTCCAGTACCTCTATATAATGATAACCGATATAACCCTGCTCTCCGCCTGTTTGTCCTTTTACAGTTTTTTTAGTGCCAACCGGCTCATAAAAAATAGTACGGTAAAAGGAGTCAACCAATTGTGAGGTTGAACTGAATTTATATTCGCCTTTGGTTTCTTTGCTTCCACCATCATCAGAATATTTTATCACCATAGCATTAAAATCGGCACCTCCTGCTATTGCTCCCCTGATACTGTCAACTAATTTACGGGCGACACTATCAGGTCGTATTTCGCCCTGTGCATCAGCAATTTTTATTAAAATGTGGCGGCACTTAACGCTATCGGGCATGGTACGTGTAGCCATCACTTTAGCCAGTACATAATTACCACCGTCTAAATAAGGGCCGAACACATTACCTGTTCCTGTGGCTGCTATGCTATCTTTTGCTGCCATCTGCATTTTGCTTTTCAGCACATATCCGTCATAAAAAGCAATGGTTGATACATTTTTTGCAAGAAAGTTTTTTTCGCTGCTGTCTTTATAAAAATCAGCTTTTAAACCCGCCACAGCTTCCCTTGTTTTGTTGCTGTCTGCCATTGAGGGGTTGGCATTAAAAGCCACATAAGAAATAATGCGGCCCGCATCCTGCTTAAACATTTTTTTACGTTTGCTTACATAAGCATTTATTTCCTCATCAGTTACCTTAACTGTACTATCGCTTATTACATTATATGGAATATTGGTATAAGTAATATTTGCAAACGTAGTATTCTCCGCTGCTTCCATTTCCTGCATCCAGGCCGGATAATATGCCCCTGCTGTAATCATGGAGTTGTACTTTGTGTACAGGCTGGTGATGCGCATTGGCTCAATAACCTGCTCACTAATTTTTGCCAGATCTTCTCCTTTACCTTTTTTAGCCTGCTTCCACCATTCCCTAACTTTTTCTACATCATACACACCTGTTTTAGGATCAGTAAATGCCTGCTTAAGGGTTTGAGGGGCTTCTTCACTGTTGTAAAGGATACTGCTCATTTCCTCAGGGCTGAAGGTAATACCCACTTTTTCAATTTCACTCATGAAGATTTTTTCAGCCACCACCTGGTCCCATACGCCCTGGCGCAGCCTGTAGGATTCCGGTCCGGAGGTTTTGTTGCCGTTCTGCTCTTCTACTGCAGCCACCCTTTTGTTAAACTCATTGCCATCAATATCCTCTCCATTTACACTACCAATTACGGTAGAACGGGATGCTCCTGACCTGTTGCTGCCGGTATTGGCATCCATTAGTAAAAATCCAATCAAACTCAGCGCAATTACTGTTATCACAATAGCTGTACCTTTATCACGGATGTTTTGAATAATCTGCATATTTGCTATTTATTATAAATTTTGGAGGGCAAAAATAGGGGAAAATGGGATATAAATCCTGATTTATCAGCACATTAAGCGCCAGTATCGATGTATTTACTGAATTACTGCTTTCTTATATCAATTTTTTATTATATTATACATTTAACGGGCGGTTCAGAGGTTTTCAACAGGGGTATGTTAATAAAGGTAAAAAGCGGTGCATAAGCATGGTTCAGGAAAAAATTTTAGCGGGATAGTTTGGGGGTAAACTATCAACTGGCAGAAGGATAACCTGCGGAGCCTTGATAACCCACAAGTTGTACATACAAAATGCACAGAGGTTTTTGTAAAATACATGATTTTATTATCCACGGGTGTTTTTATTAACAGGTGTTATAAAAATTACTGATAAGGTTACTGAGCGGGTGAACTGTATGTTGATAATAATGTTAATTAGTGTTAATAAAGCAATAGTTTTAATTTTGCAATAGCAGGTATAAATTTTATATCCACAAATCCACACCCCTAATAGTAATAGGTTTATTTATATAAATATAGTATTAATACATATTATGGTAGATATTAACATCGCAAATGCAATGACCGGAGTAGAACAAAAAGGCTTTCTCGATATTGAGATTGACCCCACGCTGGATTTGTTTGCTGCCATCGAAAAATTGAAAAAAGAAAAGAACGCCATCATCCTGGCGCATTATTATCAGGAACCTGATATACAGGATGTGGCGGATTTTATTGGGGACAGCCTGGGCCTGGCACAAAAAGCTGAAACAACGGATGCTGACATCATTGTATTTGCCGGTGTGCATTTTATGGCCGAAACTGCCAAGATACTGAACCCCACCAAAAAAGTACTGCTGCCAGACCTTAAAGCTGGCTGTTCACTGAGTGATTCAGCACCACCAGCCCTGTTTAAGCAGTTTAAGGAGAAATATCCCAATCACCTGGTGATTACTTACATCAACTGCAGTGCCGGTATGAAGGCTTTAAGCGATATCATCTGTACGAGCAGCAATGCCCAGAAAATCGTGGAGAGCCTCCCGGCAGACCAACCCCTCATTTTTGCGCCAGACAGGAACCTTGGGGCTTATATCAACAAACAGACGGGTAGAAACATGGTATTATGGAACGGCGCATGCATGGTACATGAAATTTTCAGTTTAGAGAAGATAACCAAGCTTAAAATAAGACATCCAAAAGCAAAAGTTATAGCTCACCCTGAATGTGAGGCTCCGGTACTTGCCCTGGCAGATTATATTGGTAGCACCACCGGTTTACTTAAATATTCTAAAAATGACCCGGCAACCGAGTTCATTGTGGTAACCGAAACTGGCATTTTGCATCAGATGCAGAAGAACAGTCCGCATAAAACTTTTATACCTGCGCCACCAAATAATGCTTGCGCCTGCAACGACTGTCCGCACATGAAGCTGAACACATTAGAAAAATTATATTTGTGCATAAAATATGAAACCCCTGAGCTGCTTATGCCGGAAGAACTGCGGATAGCCGCTAAAAAGCCTATAGACAGAATGATGGAAATCAGCAAACAGTATGGTTTATAAACATATTATCTTTTTAAATAACTTCTAACCCGTGCTGCCACATTCTGCCTGATATTGTTGTAAAAGAAATTAATATCAGCAATATGATAATTTTTAGTGGTGATTAAAAAATTACCGAAGAACCGGGGTTTTATTACCCACAGTACATTTCGGTGTACCTGAGCATCCACCACACCAGGCTTTAGTTTATTAAAATTCTTCAATATACCGCCAGTGTTCAATTTTAATGATGCATAGCCTGTATCCGTTCGCCATGTCAGCGGATTGGTGACGATTGCCTTAAAGGTTTCTCTTGCCACAAAATTTGGTTCAATATATCCTTTTTTATAGGTGCGCCAGCTTACAAAACATCCGGTGGCAAGTGAATCGGTACAAGGTTTAAGGGCAGTAAAATATGTTTCTGCAATAGGCATACCCACTAAGTAAGCGGCCACTAATTGTTGTTGCAATGGTTTGTTTTCAAAAAATTCTTTCAGCAGGCGGGCCGCATGCACGGTACCCTGGCTGTGCGCTGCTATAATGATGGGCCTGCCCCTATTATTATTTACAAGGTAATATTCAAAAGCAGCTTTTACATCGGCATAAGCCAGCTCAAAGGCAAGTTTTGTTGCTTCGGTATTTGAAAAAAATGCCCGGTAATGAGCCTGTCTGTATCTTGGTGCAAATACACGGCAACTGTTATTGAAAGCGCTTGCCTGGTAAAGTATTGCCGAATAATCTGTTTTTGCATTAAGCGTTGCATCGTCTATACCGGCATTCATCAAACTGTCTTTTTTTGAGGTAAAGGTGGTGGGGTGTATAAAGAAAACATCAGCAAGCGTATCTGCTAAATTAGTTTGCTGTAACGAGGTTGGTATACTGTCCGAAGGATCAGCTTTACCGGGATGTGCTGCCCAGTAATTAAGGTCACTGTAGTCGGGATTTGCTGAAGTACTCTTGAACTGGTAACTCGTGTTTGAACTGAAATTTTTTTGTGAACAGGAAGAAAAAAATAACACTACCAGTATAGTATATACGAATAAGGCTGTTGCATTATTCGTA
>JANMDL010000297.1:0-2011 GCA_031376295.1 Chitinophagales bacterium | reverse complement strand
CCACATTTTTAATAATAATCCCCGGATTTTTTGGAGCTGCCATAATATATGTTTTTTGTTTATGTAAAATTCATTTTTTAATATGAAATACAATTCCGTGTTTTCACCCTTTTTTCACTATGTTTATATTTTTTTCATATTACCGTGTCCATTTCCTGCTAAAAATATTCATCCAGCGTTAACCACATCGTAAGCGCCGGATTCCAAAATAGCACCCCTCTCATAAAATATTCAAACGAATACGAACTTTCGTAAAACGGAAGAACCTATTAATACTCAAGAAATCCTTATGCAAGCAGCCCCAAAAGCAACCTGATTCCGAAGGGTAACTTCTACCCAAAATCTACTAAATTAAACTCACTTCTTTATACTGTACTCCCAATATAAAGGCCTTTTATTTCCATCATCACCTTCTACCAATTCTGCTGATTCAACCACCAGGTCATTAAACGCTTGCCGCTGCGCCTTGGTTGGGCGTGAATTTGCATCAATTTCTTTCAAATTGTCTTCCATTAGCAAATTTCCCTTATCAGCACGGATGATTCTCCCCCGGGTTTTTTCCTGCAAACGCTTATACAATTCCGCTGCAGGCATTTTCCACCCCTTTTTTCCCTGCCTTCCTGCTACATATTCATCAACAGGTATCATGGCTGCAAGTTCCGGGCTTGTCATCAATTCCAGGCCATGTTTTTTAGCAGTAGCATTATGACTCGCATGGTGCCCTACTTTATAAAACACTGTTCTTTCCAATAAATCAAAGGCGGTTATTTTTTTATCCCCATGCGAACCCCATTTTAACTTCGGGGTTTCTTCTCCTTCTTTTTCTGGGCTCGTCCAGCTTATCCAGTTCCCAATCTGGGCATCGGCTGCAAAAAGCAACACCTTCTTATTTTCGCCGAATTCAATAGCAATTACAAGGCTGGTATTATTCGTATAGGAATCCAGTTGCAGAGCCAGCATACCCGCATTGTGCAACCAATCCACTTCTATCTTCCGCCAAGCATTTTCCTTATCTTCATACAGCTTATTTATATCAGCCATATTCATTTTATCGTCCTCACTCTTGGTTCTCACTTCTTCATCTGCAATTGTAACACTTTCATTTTCATTGATGCAGTATTTTTCCCTTTGAAATGGAGATGAACCAATATTGCCAGGTTCACTGAGTGCCATATAAAAATTATCCGCCAGTGCTGTATCAGACAGGTACATTTCAACATGTTCGTTATCGTCCATTTTGCGCAGTAAACCATAATCTTTTGGCGGGCCAAGAAAATAGAATTTAAGATCCTCCACCCCGGTTGCTTCCTTTCCGGCCATATCTCCCGGATTCCAGTAACGGATATTAGGTGTGCCCGTACTGTTATTTCGGTTTTTGAAGTACTCCATTGCATCACTGATTGTTAATCCAAGAGGAACGTCCGCTTCCAGCAACTGCATGGCATCCTCCTTGCTTATATCATAAAAGCCAAGCATTTGTTCCAACGCAAAAGTATAGCGTTGCTGAGCTGCTTGATAGTCTGAATAAGTATTTTGTTGATCTTCTAAACTGGCAGCACCAGCACTGTCAAGATGCCTGTTCAGAAGCCCCAATGCTTTGGCAAGGGACTTTTTTTTCGCCTCGAATTTTTCTTTCAATGCAATGGCAAGCTCATCACCATCTTTTTCCGTATTTTCTGTCCAGGCTAGCCATACATCATCCACTTCTATATCATCCCACAATAATTTTTTATTCTTCCCTTTTATGTTAAATCCTGAAACATGGTCTTTATGCTCATGTGTCTGCACTACTACATTGATATGCCGGTTACAGTCTTTTTTAATATTCTCTATTACCTGGGCTAATCTGCTTGTGTCGCCAGTAAGCATACCACAATCAATCAGCATGCGGTACACAGGCTTTGAAGCATGTAAAAAAGTAACTAAAAAGCAATCTCCAAAGCCATGGCAATACATACGTACTTTTACCCCGTCTGCTTTAAGCTTAAATATACTACTGGTAGTTTTTTTT
>JANMDL010000286.1:0-3353 GCA_031376295.1 Chitinophagales bacterium | reverse complement strand
TTGTTGATGAATACATCAAATGCATTACCGTCAAACCGGTTAAGCCCGTTGTTGGTACCAATCCACAAAAAGCCTTCCCGGGTTTTTGCGATACAGGTGGTGGTATTGCTGCTGAGACCATCTTTGGTGGTATAGGTGGTAAATTGAAGGGGCTGCCCTGCGGAATGGCAGCAATTAACACTAATCAGTAAAAATAATATCCACCGCATATCAGTAATGTAAAATAAAGATACTGTTTATTGGCTTTGCGGTTTCACCTGGTATTCCTGGAAGTGTACCAGCGTTTTTTCTTTAAATAGCTGAATGTAATATAATCCCTGTGGCAAAGGGTATTGAGCAGCATTAAACAGCCCGTTACCCGCTTTGCTGATGAATTGCTCCACCGGCGGCAGCACAGGGTTACCCTGGTTGTCTGTTATCCGTATGGCATAGTGGCCGCTGTCTTCGTAATAAATTTTGTATTGTCCGCCGGGTAGCCCGTTCAGATGGCCATTGGGAAAGGGTTTATCCTCACCTGCTTTAAACACCATCCGCTCCATGGGTACCGGGTCGGTTAACGCAGTTACCATAAGTGGCACACCCACAGCCCCGCAGGGTGCATTGTAAGCCCGGAAACTGTTGTTTTCTGTTACTGTAAAACCGTCTTCCAGTATTACCTGCGTTTCAGCTCCTGCTGCAATAGCGGTTCCTTCACCACCAGCAACTGTGGCGCTGGCCGTTATATTAATGGCTTCGTAAAACTTATTGCCCGTTACAGTACCCGTAAGTGCCAGGCTGGGCGGACAGGTATTGGTATATAAATCCGTATAAAAATTACCATGCCCATACGTAATGGCAATAAGCCGGTTGTAGGTTTGATTTACTTTCAGATCCTGCACAGGAGTACGGGGCAGCCCGTTAAAATAAGGCCGCCAGTTGTTTTGCCCGGCCGGCCGCACAAATACCCCGGCATCGGTACCTACATACACATTGTTGGCAGCATCCAGCACAATGGAGTGGCAGGCCAGGTTGGGCAGGCTGCCAGATACATTGCTCCAGTTGGCCCCCGCATCATTGCTGAAAAATACTTTAATACCGTTTGAATAGCCCCCCACGCAGGCATAAATGGTACTTGATGTGGAATGGCTGGCTTCCACATCGGCAATAGGCATCCCGTTGGAGTTAAAGCCCGGACTATTGCTGATGAGCGTCAGGGTGACCGCATTATCACTACGGTACAGGGCACCCGTATTACCTGTATAAACACGGCTGGTGTTGCTGCGGCAGGTGGTGAGTATGCTGGTACAGTTGATAATATTGTTCGAACTGTCCCAGGTAGCACCCCGGTTGCTGCTGCGGTACAGTTTGCGGGCACCGCCCAGGTAAATATTGTTGTCGTCATTATAGCTGCGGGCCAGGATAGGGTAAAAATTACCAAGTACACTGTCCACCACTGGCGATATACGTGTTTCGTTTACACCCGGGTTGGTGGTTCGGAAAACACCTCCTGTGGCCGAATACACAATATCATTGGCATTGGTTTGGTTAATGAGTACGCCGCCACCATCGCCGCCGCCAATGGTGCGGTAATTATCAGAGGAAGTATAGCGGTGAACCGTTCCATTGTCCTGCGTACCCACACAAAGGATGGCCGGGTTACTCTCTAACCAATCGCCATATACCCCGGCATTGGTGTGCATATTGCTGGAAATGGTAGTCCAGTTCACACCATTATTGGTGCTTACAGAAACACCTCCATCGTGGCAGGCATACAGGCGGTTGTTCAGCGGATTGTAACTCAGCTCATGTACATCTGCATGCACATAGTTTACATTGTTGTTGCTGTTGTTGTGCTCCCACCAACTGGCCCGGCTGAAGGTCATAGGGTTACTGTTGCCATTGGTGCTGCGCCAGATAAGTACCCCGCCGGAAATCACTTCCTGCTCGTTGGCCGGGTTTACTGCAATGGCCAGGTCGTAGCTAGACTGATCGCCATTGCCAGCCCCATTTACATTAATGTTTAAAATATTGGGCGTAGTACAAACTCTTGTAAAGCTGCCGCCCTCATCGGTACTTTTAAAAACGCCCTGGTACATGCGGTTGGCTGGTACTATATTCCTGTCTGACCCTGCGAATAGATACACCGTATTGCTGTTGGCACTGGTTACCGCAATGGCGCAGCGGGTATTCCCTGAAATATTTGTAATGGCGCTGCCCGTCCAGGTGTCGCCGGTATTGGTACTTTTAAAAAAATGATTGCCGCCATTGTTGAACCGGGTAGCATACATCACCGCTCCTGTGCCATCGGGCTTTACTTCTATATCGGTAAAATTGCCAGTCTGCTCCAATGTCCAGGTATTGCCACTATTGGTACTGCGGTAAATACCCAGGTTGGTAGCCGCCAGAAAAATGCTGCTGTTATAGGGATGCTGCATCAGCTTATAACCAAAAATACCGGAAGGGCTGGAGCCGATGTCTAACAAGTCCACTGTTTTCCAGCTGGCACCGCCATCGCTGGATTTGATAATGCCAGTAGAATTTTGCTGCCATTGAACTCCGATGCCGTAGCTACCATCACCATCGCCGGTAAGGGCAATAATGTTATTGGGATTGGTTCTGTCGTAGGCAAGGCCGCCGATGCCCATATTGGCCAGGTCGTCATTAAGATTGTACCAGTAGTTGCCACCATCTGTTGTTTTCCAGATGCCGCCCTGCGGGGAGCCTGCCAGCATGATATTCTGATCCGTTGGGTGAAAGGCAATACAGTTGATGCGGCCCAGCCCGTCGGAATTGCTTTGTGCGGTATAGGTAACATTGAATGGCCCCATGGATATCCAGTTGGCCGTGCCCGACAGGGGCGATTGCAGCGCTGCAGGGCTTTGACGGTAAGCCTGCCATTCTTTTTTAATAATACTGTCGGGATTGGGGTACAGGTTTCCATTGCCATCCACCCGGTGCTCATTTTGCTTGGCCCAGCGCTGCCAGAAGTATATTTCCTTTTCCTGCCCTTCTGCCTCAGCACCCCTTGCATCGCTGCGGGCTTCTTCCGCCAGGTGCTTTTGCACAATACCCATTATGGCCTTCAGGTTGCGGGTGCTGCCAATTTTTTGCTGCAACGTAAGCTGCGCCTGTGTGCACGTTTGCAGCAGCAGCGCAACAATACATAATGATATAATCCTGTTCATGTTCTTTTTTTAACTAATTTTTACAGCCGCTGATATACAATGGTTTCATCCTGGTTAACAAATGTTATTTTGTTGCCGGAAAAACTTATAGTATGTGTAACACCTAATGCGAAATTGGTGGCAGATACGGTAAATTGATTGCCTTCCTGCTTCCATTTTGTTTTGCTGTACAGTTTTTGTTGTATGGCA
>JANMDL010000266.1:0-3290 GCA_031376295.1 Chitinophagales bacterium | reverse complement strand
GTTTCACTAACCGGCTGTTAATTTTCCTGTTTTCTCTAAGGTAATAAAACAATACGGTTCCCATAATTAATGCCAATGCCAGAATAATAGAAATGGCGATAATAATATTTGATTTGTTACGGGTAATTACAAGTTGTTCTTCTATCTTTTTTTGCCTTTTATCAATATCCTCCTGCTGCGCCAATACTTTATCATATTGCAATTTCATAATCCTTACATTGGCAGAATCAATAATGCTGGTAGCTAAAATATTCTCTTTAGTATAAGGTTTATGTTCTAATATTTTTAAAGCAGTTATAATGGCTTCCTGTCCGCCAGTTGGATACAATACGGTGGCAGCAAGAAATTTATTAGCTACCATTCCCATACCCAAACTGTCTGATGGAAGCCCATCAACACCTATAATTTTTATCTTTTTTTCCACACCTGTTTGTTTACATATTTTATAAACGTCCAGGGCAATGTAATCAGTCTGGGTAAAAATCAGGTCAATATCTTTTACAGTAAGTAAAGTATTGGCTAAATCTTTTTGATAATTGGCTGCATGGTCATCAAATTTTTTAAAGTAATTAATGCCGGGTTGCTGTGAAATAATATCCATAAATCCTTTATGCCTGTCTATAAAGGGAGATGCGTCGGATAGTCCCATCACTTCTATCACATTACCTTTTCCTTTTAGAGTTGATACGGCATATTTGCCTGCATTTTGCCCCACCTCAAAATTAGAAGCGCCTATAAAAGCAGTATATTTTTTTGAATTGATTCCCCTGTCAACCAAAACCACGGGTATGCCGGAATCAAATATTTTTTCAATTCCTGAGGATAAAGGCTGTATTTCGTTGGGTGATACAATTAAAAGGTCAATATTCAATTTTGCAAGTTCTTCAATTTGCTTCAGTTGTTTTTTACTGTCGGCATTGGCATCCCGGTAAATAAACTCAACATTATCATGAAAGGAGAGCTCTCTTTTCATTTCTGCCAGCATTGTTTTTCTCCAGTCATCCCCACCCTGGCATTGCGAAAAACCAATCCTGAATTTTTGGTCTTCTTTTTCCGGTGCAGCACAGGAAACAACGAAAAAAAGCAAATATGATAGTAAAAGAAAACATACAACTCTTTTCAAGTGATTTCTTTTTAAGAAGCGATTATCTACAAACGGCAAAGCAAACATGCTAGCAAGTTCAGCTATTTTGTTTAATCTCATTCATAAAAACAGCTATAATTTTGTCAATCCTGTTTCTTTTTAATTGTACACTTCCCTGGAAATATTGGCAGCATGGTACTATTTTATAAATAGCTGTTACAATTTTATATAAATTCAATTTATCTGGCCACACTGTTTAAAATCAAATAATTGATAATCAGCTACTTGCAGCAAATTATTTAAAAATACAATTTTATAATAGATTGAGACTAAAACACAAGGTATTTCGGGATGGTGGCGGCTATATTCGTATTATTAACGAGTTGTTGTATGAACAAAAACAAACTATTCCAATGGTCAATTGTGGCAGCACTTGCTGGTTTTATTTTTGGATTTGATACAGTAGTTATTTCAGGGGCCAATTTGCCTATAAAAGAATTATGGCATACCTCACCACTTTTTCACGGCTTCTTTATAATGTCAATGGCCCTTTGGGGTACTCTAGCCGGGTCTGTATTCGGTGGCGTTCCAACTGAAAAATATGGCCGGAAAAAAGTCCTCCTTTGGATAGGGATACTATTTGCTATTTCTGCTTTTGGTTCAGCTTTAGCACAAGACCCTTATACATTTTCATTTTTTCGTTTCATAGGCGGTATTGGTATCGGCGTTTCTTCTGTGGTGGCACCTACTTATATTTCCGAAATTTCAACACCTGCTACAAGGGGCAAACTGGGAGCCATGTACCAATTCAATATTGTGTTTGGAATATTAATTGCTTTTTTATCTAACTATTTTTTGCAAGGTGTAGGAGGTACAAACGACTGGCGCTGGATGCTGGGTGTATTAGCCATTCCTGCTATCATTTATACCATTTTGGTAATGAGTGTACCTGAAAGTCCACGTTGGTTAGTTACCAAAAAGAATGATATTGCAAAAGCAAAAGAAACTTTATTATTAATAGGTGTAGATGACGCTGATGCTGAAATAGCCTCTATAATAAAAAGTAACTTGCATGAATCACAAGCAGGAAGTAAAACAACCTTTTTTAGCTCAAAACATAAAGTCATTATTTCGCTGGCTTTTTTGATTGCATTTTTCAACCAATTGTCAGGCATTAATTTTATTTTATACTATGCACCTGAGATATTATCTAAAATTGGTTTAGGCGCAGAGGATTCGCTTTTAAACTCAATTGCTATTGGTGGTACTAATCTGATTTTTACTTTCGTTGGCCTTTATCTGATAGACAAACTTGGTAGAAAAAAATTACTGCTGATTGGTTCGTTAGGTTATATACTCAGTCTTACAATGGTTGCAATATGTTTTGCACTGCAGGCAAGCCCTGTTTTATTGATGTTTTTTCTATTGCTCTTCATTGCCGCACATGCAATAGGGCAGGGGGCTGTTATCTGGGTTTTTATTTCAGAGATTTTCCCCAATAAAATCAGGGCCACAGGGCAGTCTTTTGGCGCCAGTGTACACTGGGTATTTGCTGCCATCATTACAGTGGTTACACCATTTTTTTTGGATGATAAAAACGGTGTTTTTAAAGATAACCCCTGGCCAATATTTGCATTTTTTGCAGGTATGATGATGCTACAACTAATATGGGTACTTACAAAAATGCCCGAAACAAAAGGCAAATCATTAGAAGAGTTAGAACAACAATTAATAAAATGAGTAATACAGTTTATGAATAAGCATCAGGTAGTTTGTTTTGACGAAGTGCTCTGGGATATACTGCCCATGGGTGCTGTACCCGGCGGCGCACCCATGAATGTTGCTTACCGTTTGCAAAAGTTAAAAAAGACTCCTGCGCTTATAACAAGAATTGGTATGTATGACAAAGGAGCGGAGTTGAAGAAGATATTTTCGGCTCAGGGTGTTGGAGCTTTTATCGTTATGCAAAGAGGGGCCTGCCCGGATTATAATGGCGAAGAACTATATGAACTAATTCAACACAGTAGTATTAAAATATAAATTTTCAAGCTATATAAATATAACGCCATTACTAATTATTCAATTTTAAAAACAACAATTATGAGAAGATTATTTTTCCTGCTATCTCTTTTATTGCTGGGTTTTTTTTCGTTTGCTCAGCAAAAGACCATTACAGGAACTGTTACCGGCAAAACAGATAAAACAC
>JANMDL010000227.1:0-2460 GCA_031376295.1 Chitinophagales bacterium | reverse complement strand
CAAGTCTTATGTGGCAAGCGAAAACAAACGAAAAGAAGACCGGTTGCAAAGGCAACTCGTCATCAGGAATATATTATTGACAGCGGGTTTCATTTTATTATTTTTCTCTGTATTGTTATTTATTCAGCGTAACAAAATAACAAAAGGTAAAAAGTTAAGCGATGATCTATTGCTTAACATACTGCCTGCAGAGACTGCCGAAGAATTAAAATTAACCGGAACGGCAGAAGCAAAGAGTTATGACCTGGTCACCGTGATCTTCACCGACTTTAAAAACTTTACGCAGGTGGCAGAAAACATGTCACCTAAGGAATTGGTGCAGCAGATCAATCATTGTTATAGTGCTTTTGATAACATAATTTCCAAATATGGAATTGAAAAAATCAAAACTTTGGGCGATGGGTACATGTGTGCAGGGGGATTACCTGCAAAAAATACTTCCAATCCGTTGGATGCAGTTGAAGCGGCATTGGAAATTCAACAATTCATGCAAGGGTTGAAAAAAGATAAATTAAAAACGGGTCAACCTTTTTTGAAACGCGCATTGGCATACACACAGGTCCGGTTGTAGCCGGGATAGTTGGCATTAAAAAATTCGCCTATGACATCTGGGGAGATACTGTAAACATTGCGGCCCGAATGGAATCATCAGGTGAAACAGGTAAGGTAAACATCAGTGGCGCAACCTATGAGTTAATTAAAGATAAGTTTTATTGCAGCCATCGTGGAAAAATTGATGCAAAAAACAAAGGGATGATTGATATGTATTTTGTTGAAAAGGTTATATAAATATAACAGGATAAATTCAATTTAGCCGCCGGAATTGCTGAAGCCTGTAGAAATTCAAGTGTCGGCAACCAATCCAAAAAAGGTTTATAAAAAGAATAGTTTGAAGGGTAAGTAAATAATATGATTAGAAGGCACTATTATCATCATTTTCCTTACGTAAAAAATTTCTGTCATTTGCTTTATTGCTCATCACAACATGGTATACTTTTAATATAATTGCATCTGAATATTTATCATGGAATATCGTATTGCCCCAATTGAATTAAACAATCCGGTTCTTGCGGAATTATTTTTTACCGGCCACGACATAAGTGATCAGTTCATTGAAGAAATTCTTGCATTGCCACGTCATGATCTGATAAACGACCTGGAGCAAATGATTAGGTATGGTATTGATCGATTTGAGTTTGTTCAAAGTATGGATAGTGACGGCGGAAAAATTTCATCATTTCCAATGATTGCATTGTTTTTACTTACCGAGTTGAAATCTGAAAATTCTTTCCCGCTTTTGCTTGAACTATGTAAATGTGAAGAGGATTTGCTTGATTTTTATTTTGGTGATCATACAACGGAAACCATGTGGCAGGATGCCATGCTGTTAGGATTTAATCAGGTGAACGATTCTGATCAGTTTTTCAAAGATGGAAGAGGTACAAGTTTTAGCGGAAACTGCATCGTTAGCGACGGCTTGACACAGCTTTATTTGCAATATCCGGAAAAACGTCAAGAAGTGCAGGAGGCGTTCAGGGAAATTCTGGACTATTTATGGGCAAAAGATACCAGTGAGGATGATCATGAATTAAACGAAATAATATTAAATGCTGTTGCCGACACCAGGGATACCGACTTGTACCCGCTCTGTAAACCTTTTTTTGAAGAAGGTCGCACGGATTATTCAATGACAGCGGATTGGGAAGAATTTGAAGAAATATTAAACAGCGATTCCAATTATACGCGGTCAATACTGGATATAAGAAGCAGGCTCAATTATTTTGAGAGGATGACAAAGGATCATCGTGAATTGGAAAAAGAAATGTACTCTTCAGACACCATCGTGAGAGCTGAACCTAAAACACATCGTAACGATCCATGTCCATGCGGCAGCGGATTGAAGTATAAGAAATGCTGTTTGAATGAGGAGCAGATATAAATATACTATTGCGTATTGATTGATGAGATTCTTCGACTACGTACTTCGACTTCGCTCAGTACATGGTTCAGAATGATTAATTGAGGCGCGACGGCTCGAAGGAATATTGGTACAAACAAAATGATTAAGGGATTATAGAAATAAAAAACAATACCAGTACTGCTATTTTTAGCCTAGTGGATTTGCGTAAAGATGTAGGGATAATAATTCAACGAGATTTTCTTTATAAACCTTGTTGATGCTTTTATAAAGACATATAAGCAAAGACCAGATAAAAATGGCAGTCCCGATAGCTATCGGGAGGGGCCTTGCGGCCCTGGAGCGGGTTTAGCAATAACACTAGTTAAGCAGGAAGACTGAGCCCATTGTAATTAACATGATGTTAGTATTACGAGTAAAGGTTTATGGTTTTGTAATTACATTTTACTGGGAGATAAGGGTGTGAATTATGTTATTGCATTGATTGATCACTGCTATCCTACGTTTCTTTCCTTGACTTATGGCCTGTGGGCGGTCAATTC
>JANMDL010000034.1:0-9015 GCA_031376295.1 Chitinophagales bacterium | reverse complement strand
TGAGAGATGCACTGGAAGCCGTAAGCAATAAAGGTTTTTATTATACCGATTTCATCACCGGAAAACTCATTCACTCTCTGCAGAATGCACACAGTGGCAATCACACTGCCGCAGTGGCCATTGCTGAACTTACTGACCGTGAAAAAGATTTTTTACACTTAGTCTGCACCGAACTTACTTACATAGACATTGCCAAAGAGATGTTTCTCAGTGCAAAAACCATTGATGGCTACCGCAATACCCTGTTTGACAAATTTGGGGTAAGAAGCCGTACCGGCCTTGCACTGTTTGCTGTACGCAATGGGCTGGTACCATTATAAAAGATCCCGCCGCCCGGCAGGATTGTACATTTACTGTTGAAAAATTAATTGAGTACACTGGGCTCTTTTGCCACTTTAATGCCTTCCTGCTCTTTAATTTTTGCCCAGCCCCCCAGTACATTACGCATGTTGTGCAGTCCCTGGCGCTTTAGCAGGCTGCTGGCTATTACGCTGCGGTATCCGCCAGCGCAGTGTACGTAAAGGTTTTGGTTGTCTTCAAATTGTGCCAGCCGTACAATATCCACCATTTCGCCCAGCGGCAGGTTAACGGCTCCTTTTGCATGCCCATCGGCAAATTCAGCTTCATTGCGTACATCCACCACTACCAGGTTATTGTCGTGCGGCATATCCATGGCAAGCTCGTCTGGCTCCACATCAATTATCATGTCAATTTTTTCGCCGGCATTTACCCATGCTTCATAGCTTCCATCGAGGTAGCCCTGCATTTTATCAAACCCAACCCTGGCAAGCCTGATGAGACTTTCTTCTTCCTGTCCGGGGTCGGTTACCAGTATCATCGGTTTGTCAAATGGTAACAGGCTGCCTGCCCATTCAGCAAAGCGGCCCTCCAGCCCTATAAAAATACTGCCCGGTATAAACCCCCCGGTAAACGTTGCTGCATGGCGGGTATCCAGTACAATCATGTCCGCATTATTGCGTAATTCCTTAAACGCTTTCACGTTTAATGGCTTCATCCCTTTAGTTTTTACTTCGTCTAAACTATCATATCCTTCCTTATTTATTTTTGCATTGATGCTGAAATAACGCGGCGCATCTGCCAGCCCTTCAGTAACAGCCTTTATAAACGCTTCCTTGCTCTGGGGTTGCAATGCATAATTGTTCTTTTTTTCTTCGCCAATGCTGCTGAACGTATTCGGTCCTAAACTTTTACCGCAACTGCTTCCGGGGCCATGTGCAGGATATACAGTAACATCATCTGCCAGCGGCATTATCTTCTGCTGCAGGGTATCGTACATAATAGCTGCCAGCTCTTCAGAGGTCATATCACCACTGCTCAGGTCGGGGCGACCCACATCACCTACAAAAAGTGTATCGCCGGTAAATATGGCATTGGACTTACCATTTTCATCTTTTAACAGGTAGCAGGTACTTTCAATGGTATGGCCAGGTGTGTGCAGTACTTCAAAACTGGTTTTGCCTAATGTGAATACTTCTCCATCTTTTGCCACATGCACAGGAAAATTAGTAACCGTTTGCGGTCCAAATATAATCGGTGCCCCGGTTTGCCTGCTTAAATCCAGGTGTCCGCTTACAAAATCGGCATGAAAATGTGTTTCAAAAATGTATTTAATGGTAGTATTCCGCTCTTTGGCAAGTGCTACATAAACATCCACATCCCGTAAAGGATCAATGATGGCTGCCTGACCCTCACTTTCAATATAATATGCTGCTTCGCTGAGGCAGCTTGTGTACAACTGTTGTATATACATATTTGTTGTTTTTTGGCTCCTGCTGTATAAACAGGGCCATTAATCATGCTTGTAAAGCTGCAAAGATAAGCAGGATGGCTTTACAGTATACCCGGATAATCATTTCAGGGCATCCCTGCAACAAAAAAACCACCCTAAAGTGGCTTTTATATCGAACATTTTCTCCTGCTTAACCTACCAGGTCCTCAACAAACCTGTTAATTTCTTCCATGCGTTTTTTACTCACAGTATAGTAAATAAACTTACCATCCCTGTCGGTTTCCACAATACCTGCCTTACGTAATATTGCCAGGTGCTGAGAAGCTACAGATTGCTCAAGGCGCATCTTTACATAAATTTCAGTTACGGTTAATTTACCGCCTTCTTCAATAAGGGCAATCATTTGCTGGCGTAATTTGTGGTTTAATGCCCTTAAAACCAGTGCAGCTTTCTTTAAATTGTGGTAATCCATTTTCAAAATTTCGATTTCGGTTCTGCTTTCTTCTAAAACAGTTTCCATTTCATTTGCTTTATTAACTACTAACATATTACAAAAATTTTTTAGTTTCTATGTGTAAAGAGTACGCAAAGGTATAATTGGTTGCATGATTATCTGCATTTAATGGCTAAACATTGTAATATGTCTTTTGCGATTACTCCCCCTGCCTTTTTTGCGTAGTATAAAATGCCTTAATATATTCCGGTTCAGCGTAAGCAATATCAGTAAATAGTTGATTTTCAAATAGTTGCATGGAAATTCTGCTGAAAACAGCCGCCGAAATGTTAATATTTTCAAAAAAAGCATTTTTGTGTGTACAAATGGCTTTCCACTTGGCTGCGCCACTTCCAATGAAAATAACGGGCTGCTGCTCCAGGTATGCTTCAAAAGAATCGTTTTGTAATATTATGGCATCCGCAGCTGTAAGCTCATCCAATTGCCCGGTATACATTGCCGTAAATACTTCCATTCGCCGGGCATCTATCATTGGGCAAAAAAAAGTTCCTGAATTTGACAGTTGTAGCTGTTCAATGGCCGATGCTGCCATCAGCTCAAGGGTGCTAATTGTAATTAAAGGCAATTTCAGGGCATAACACAGCCCTTTTGCACTTGCCAAGCCTACCCTTAGCCCGGTATACGAGCCGGGGCCTTTGGTAACCGAAATAGCCACTAGATCAGTAAACCCGGCTGAAACTCCATTAAGCAGGTCTTTTATAGCTGGTTGCAGAAAAGAAGCATGGTCTTTCTGGTTTTCATTGGTTATGCTGCTAACCAGCAGGCCATTAGCAGCCAGGCACACTTGCGCAATTTCTGTAGACGTATCAATACTTAATATATATCCCATTACTGTATAGCTTCATTTTGTAACATTGGCGCAGGGCTGTACCGTAAATCCGTTTGGGCAAGCTGCAGCAGTAACCGGTAAACATTTTCCTTTCCCAGCAATTCGGCCCACTCAAAGGGCCCGTAGGGATAATTTGTACCCATTTTCATAGCTGTATCAATATCTTCCCTTGTGCTTACACCATCCTCCAGTGCAAAAAAAGCTTCGTTAATAATTGTTGCAATAATTCTTGGTGCAATAAATCCGGGTTCATTGGGTACTGTAGTTATGGTTTTATCCAATATAGTTAAGATGCCGGTTATTTCACTTGTAAGCTCCCCTGCTATTTCCCAGTTTTGCTGCTGCAGAAAAAAAGGCCAGCCATTGATACCTGCTGACTGACTGGCATTACATGTACAGGCACCATTGATACAGTTGATAAATACAGGTTTAACGATGCTGCCAAAATCCTGTTCTGCCGCATCATCAGCCAGGTAAAAAAAAGCATCCATCGGCATTTCAATGGCTGCTGCTACTGTAGCGGCACGCATCCACTGTACTTTGCCGCCACCGCATTGCCGCAGTATATCCCACTGTGTTTCGCTGCCCGTTACTATATAGTTCATCATCTGTTTTATAAAAGGCAAAAATCGTTTAAAAATACAGTTTGTGCAAATAGCTGGCGCATAAAAGATATATTTGCAGCCCACAATCAAAAAAACATGAGCAAACAAATTATCAATACAACCAATGCCCCGGCGCCTATCGGGCCTTACAACCAGGCGGTACTTGCAGGCAATATGCTTTTTATTTCAGGACAAATTGCATTGAAGCCCGGCACCAATGAGCTGGCTAATGCGGATATGATTGAGGAAACCCACCAGGTGATGCAAAACCTTAAATCTATCCTGGCCGAAGCCGGCATGGATTTTAACAACGTGGCAAAAACCACTATCTTCCTGAGCGATATGGAACTGTTTGGGCAGGTAAATGAAATATACGGCAAGTACTTTGAAGGTGAGTTTCCTGCCAGGGAAACAGTGGCCGTAAAAGGTTTGCCCAGGAATGTAAACGTGGAGATAAGCATGATTGCTTACAAATAACAAAGGCTGTTTCAATTGCCGGTACAAAATGGTTATCATTACAGCCAAAGCACATGAGTATTTAACAGCAGCACTGCAGCAACGTGGTTACAAAGTGCTGTACCTGCCTGAAATTATGTACGATGAACTGACCGGGCTTATCCCGGATGCGGAAGGCCTGATTGTAACCACAAGGCTCAAAATAGATAAGCCCCTGTTAGACAATGCCCCTAACCTTAAATGGATTGGCAGACTGGGAAGTGGTATGGAACTGATAGATGTGCCTTATGCCGAAGCAAAGGGCATTAGCTGTGTAAGCAGCCCGGAAGGTAACCGCAATGCAGTGGCTGAACATGTGCTTGCTATGCTGCTGAACCTGCTGAACCATATTACCAAAAGTGCCACTGAAGTAAAGCAGGGCCTTTGGCTGCGGGATGCCAACCGTGGCACAGAATTGAGTGGTAAAACTGTTGGTATCATCGGGTATGGCAATACGGGTGCTGCTTTTGCCAAACTGCTCGGCGCCTTTGGTGTAACTGTACTGGCTTACGATAAATACAAATTTGGCTTTGCCGGAGAATACATAAAAGAAGCCAGCCTTGAGCAGCTTTGCCGTTATGCTGATGTTATCAGCCTGCACATTCCGCTTACTGATGAGACAAGGCATATTGCCAATACCGCCTTTTTTGATGCACTAACCCAAAAACCCATATTTATTAATGCCAGCCGGGGGGCTTTGGCTAATATGGATGCGGTGATTGCAGCCCTGAAGAACGGCAAGATTTCCGGGGCGGCTATAGATGTGCTGGAAAACGAGAACCTGGCTACCCTTTCTGCCACGCAGCAGCAGCAGCTAGATTTTTTGTGCAGCCAGCCAAACGTAATTGTTACACCACATATAGCCGGATACTCACATGAAGCTTATTACAAAATGAGTGCTGTGGTGATAGAAAAGTTGTTTGGGGGTAAGTAGTCAGCACAGATAGTATATCATTTTGAATAAAGAATAATAGCCATGCTGCTGCGCAGCTTTTTTTGTTGCCACAGAAGCACTGAGGCACAGAAAAAATAAAGCCATAAACAAAAAAGCTCAGTTACATCTCACTAAAACAATGTTTCTGTGTTTTCTGTGGCAATAACCATTTTAAAAGGGAGACAGTACCCCAGATGACAGAAATTGTAATTTTTCGATAAAAATTGTATATTTGTAGTACATACAACGCTTCGGCAAGACCGGGGCGTTGTATTTTTTTTCTTTAACCCCATGGGGGAGCTATATGATAAATGGAGGTTTTTATGAGTGAAGTAAATTATGTAACAAACGATACTTTTGAGCAGATGAAGGCTCAATTGCAGCAGATGAAAGGTGTGGAGCGCCCTGCGGCCAGCCGTGCTATTGCTGAAGCAAGAGAAAAAGGTGATTTAAAAGAAAATGCTGAATACGATGCTGCCAAGGAAGCCCAGGGAATGCTGGAAGCCAAAATTAAGCAGCTTGAAGGTGTTATTGCCACAGCAAGGATATTGAATGAAAACAATATTGACATAAGTAAAGTGAGCATCCTCACCAAAGTAACGGTGACCAATCTGGGCACAAAAAAATCAGTTACCTACCAGATTGTTTCCGAAAAAGAAGCCGATTTAAAAGTGGGCAAAATTTCTGTAACTTCTCCCATTGGTAAAGGATTACTCGGCAAAGTACCGGGAGATATTGCCGAAGTGCAGGTACCCGCAGGCTTGCTCAAATTCAGGGTGGATAAAATCGCCATTTAACAGCCAGGTAAAAGCGGTATGACTATCTTTTCAAAAATAATTGCCGGGGAAATCCCTTCTTACAAAATAGCAGAGAACGAACAGTTTTTTGCATTTTTGGATATTTTTCCATTGGTAAAAGGCCACGTGCTGGTGGTACCCAAAAATGAAACAGACAAATTTTTTGATTTGCCTGCAGCATACCTTAGCGGCATACTTACATTTGCGCAACCCATTGCCCTGGCTATTGAAAAAGCATTCGACTGCAACCGCTGCGGCATCAGTGTAGTGGGGCTTGAAGTACCCCATGCGCATGTACACCTGCTGCCCATCAACACGTCCGACGATCTTAATTTCACCAGGGATAAACTCAAACTGTCGCCGGAAGAACTGAAGGACGTGCAGGAAGCCATACTTGCACATCTGTAAAAAAATATCCTTTTCGTACCACCCGCTTCTTCATTGTGTCGATTTTGTGCTCCAGTATGAGACCCCGGTGCTTGAAAAAACACTCTCCCATACAAAGTAATCCATTACCTTATATCCACATCCACCGTATGTTTGCTGTAAGGATTTAGTTCAGTTAATTTTTGGGCAATATCCTGCTGCCATAAAGCCATTTGAGGGCTGGCGGGGTTGTGTTTTACTGCATCATCGTATTGCTGCTGTAATTTATTTAATGTAATGGCCGCATCATCCAGCATCTTTGTTATTTTTTTCCGGTATATGGTACGTGGCAGCAGCACCTGCGATAAATCTCTCCGCAGTTGACGGGCTACCAGTTCGGCAATGTCAAAATGCAGTTGCTCATAGGCCAGCAATGTATCGTTATTTATCTCCTGCCATAAGCCTTTCTCCATTGGAGACCATTTTACCGCTACCCAGCTATTATTGGGCAGCATTACAGCATAAATGTTTACAGCTACGCTTTCAGCGTTATCGCCCGGCACATTATCAATATTACAGTACAGGTTACAGTATGTATGGGCATCACCTGCATTCGGCGAAGGCTTACCGACACTCTGCATATAATTTTCCCATTTCAGCTTTACGCCCGGTTGCCATATTATGGGTGTAGAGCGGTCAGGCATACTGGTAAAGGACTCAGCCCACCTCTTTGACCTGGCAATCATAGTATCATACCTTTCCTTACTTATTTTATTTGGATGAATATTGTAATTATACAGTGGTGTATCATTATGTGCCATAAGCAGTAGCTGTTTTTCGTAAATGCTTAAATACATATACTTATTCAGCTTATGCCACCCTGCATTTTCTATTTGCTGTATTGCCTGCTGCCGGGCAGAATCAGTTGTAAATGCTACCTGGTAAATATAGCAGGTATCTGTGCTACCAAAGTAGTAATAATATTTGCACACCTGCCCGGCACTGTCTGTTGCTGTAATCCTTATGCCATTTCTTTCATCAGTAAAAACCGGCTTTACGCCCTGCCCCTTATACTGTTTTTTTATCATTTTTTTTACCTGCTGGCGGGTAAGCCCAAGCCCATATTGCGCATGGGCGGCAGGCAGCAGCCCGCATAGCAGTATGCCAGTAAGCAGCAGTATGGTTATTATTTGTTTTGTATGCATAAGTGGTGTGCTTATTTTAAAATAAGGCAGCCTGCCCAATGTAGTACAGGCCGCCCCGGTAAGTCGCCATTTTTACTATTTCTTTCTCCCCCTTTTACACAAAGGCTTTTTCCTTCATAAGCCCAGCACTTTCAAATCTGCTATGATGTATGACCCGTAAAAATTAGCTTTCTCTGGGGTCCACCCCTTAGTGGCATCAAGTAATCCCCCTCTCTTAAAGTACGATTTAGGAATCAATATCGGGCTTGCGAAGGTAACTTCTATACTAAGTAATTTTTGGTGGTTTAGCATTTTTGATATAACCATGGGCATTTCATAAAAATACAATGCGAACCTGTAAACCTTAATTGTATCAGGATTACTTGGCAAAGGCAGTTCCCCCGAATATGCCTTAATTGGCAACCATAAGTTATTAAATAATGTTTGCAGTGGTTTGCCAATATAGTAGGCTCTTTTAGCAGCTATACTATCCCTGAGGTAGCCTGTTGTGTCGGTTACCACAGGCAATCTATTAACCTCCAAAATTTTATTACCGTATTGACTTCCTGATAACAATTGCGCTGCAATTAAACTATAGTGAGTATAAAAAATTAGCAGTAAACTAAATAATTTCATCCTTTTTTTTATTTAATTTTAAGATAACTGATTTAGCATAACTACATCTTGGATGCAGCAAATTAAAACATTACATAATCATTGCAGAAAAGTAGCAAAACTGACGCCTTTCTGCTACTTTAAAATTGATGCTTTTTTTTGGTGCATACTCAAAAAGGTAATTATACTTTATACCTGTATTTTTTAGCTAACGTATACTTGCCTTTGTTATTAATTATCCACTTTTTTGCTTTAAGTATCAGTTTTTCGGTCATGTCATAAATTGGGTCAATACCTGCAAAAATATTTTTGAAGTCAGTATTTTCAAATACATTAAGCAGGAAAGCCATAGCGTAACCAGCAGACTTGCCAAGAGTGCCATTAGAACTAATCTCACGCTTTTTTGATACATCAAGCCAGTTATTCAAACTGTAAAGGCTTTCGTCATTTCCAATAAATACTAATTTTTCAAGTTTCTGCTGAAAGTCTGCCTCCCACTCATCACCTTCCAGTGTTTTATTATATCTGCACTCCCTTAGAACTTTTTTTAGATACACTTTATCCCCAAGTTTTGCTAAAGCTAATTCAACTGTAGGCAAATCATAATTAGCACTAGCTTCAAGCAGCACTTTTTTAAATATTGGAATGGCTTCTTTTAACCCTAAAATGGCAACTAATTTTATAACACTTGGATGTACGCCATAGTAATTAATCTTTTTTAGATAAGCCAATTTTTCCTCCATGATACCCTGAATAATACGTTTTTTTTCAAGCTGATAGATACTGTCATTATTTTTACTTTTCTCCCTTACTCTTTCTTCTATCCTGTATGATTCGTACCCATCCTTTATATCATTTTCAATATATGAAGCTACCTCTTCTGCTGTCCAAGTACTATTTAGCAGATATAACAGCCTTTTTTTTAT
>JANMDL010000219.1:0-3827 GCA_031376295.1 Chitinophagales bacterium | reverse complement strand
CATACGCATTTATTTTATCCATTTTTAAACAGGCTCTAAGGTTCTTAACAGGATGAGGATAAATGACCCGTTAAATAATTGACGGGAAACTATTATTGCCTATTTTTGTATTTCTATCCAAATACAACTAAAATGAAATTAAATAACCCCACTTTCTGGAGTTTTATTCTGCTGATTGTTATTGCTTCTCTCTACAGGGTAATTCCGCATGGTGTTTATGGCTTCCCTCCGCAGATGGCTATGGCCATATTTGCAGGTGCAATAATAAAAGATAAAAAACTGTCTTTTATTATGCCTTTACTGTCCATGGTGCTTTCCGACCTGTTGTTTGAAGTGCTTTACAGAAATGGTATTGGTAATACCCCTGGCTTTTACGAAGGCCAATGGATCAATTACCTGCTGCTTTGCTCGTTAACCGTTTTTGGTTTCTGGATAAAGGGCTTCAAATTGACCAGTATCCTTGGAGCTTCAATAGCCGCACCAACTTTCTTCTTTCTTGCTTCTAATTTTGTAGTATGGGCAGGCGGTGGCGGCTTACAGCGCTCAAAAACATTTGCCGGTATGATACAATGTTATGTTGATGCATTGCCTTTTTACTATGCTTCACTTGCTTCTACAGCAGTATTTGCAGGCTTATTTTTTGGTTGTTATTACGTTTTCACAAAAACAAGTCCAAAGGTTAAGCCCCAGGTTGTTTAATGCTTTAATAAAATGAATTTATAGCCGCCCGTTTGAGGCGGTTTTTTTATGCCTAACCGGGCAAATCAGGCTTTTCCCACTTCCTGCTCGTACACATCATCCACCAGCAGGTTACGGCCATCGGCTGCTGCAGTAGCCAACTCATCACAGCGGTTGTTCCAGCGGTTACTGGCATGGCCCTTTACCCAAACAAAACTTACATTTATCCTTTTGGCAATTGCATGGTAGCGCAGCCACAGGTCCTTGTTTTTCTTACCGCCTTTAAAATTGGTGGCAACCCAGGTGTTGAGCCAGCCTTTTTGCACAGAGTTGATTATATACTGGCTATCAGAATAAACCGTAACAGGAATATCATTTTTTTTAAGTGTTTCCAGTGCGGTAATTACTGCCAGCAGCTCCATCCTGTTATTGGTGGTAAGCCGGTATCCTGCTGAAAGTTCTTTTTTATGATCGCCATACATCAGCACAATACCATAACCACCAGGGCCGGGATTACCCCTTGCTGCACCATCTGTGTAAATAACAATATTACTCATTGCCTATTTGTAACTGATGCGCACTATGGATTTGCAAAAAGGATTCAGAAAAAGGTCATCCAGTCCCACATATTCAAACTCCTTCAGCACAAGCCCCTTGTACTTAGGGTCCCTCACCCTGAAATTCTGTATTTTAGAGGTAGGCAAAAGCACCCTGCCCATAGTGGCTGTATTCAGAAATTTGTAAATCATTTCGGCACAGTACATTTTATCATCCGTTTTAAGATCAAAAGTTTTATCAAACAACATTCCTTTAGCATGGTTTTCTTTTGTAACCTGGTGCAGTTTTTCAATTTCAGCGTCGGTAAGGGTATATCGAAATATCCCAAACCCATTTTTTCTGTAAGGGCTCACAAATGAATCATAAGGCTCCCTCATCATTTTTTCTGATTTGTTCTCTTCACCCGCCATATTATTGTACACATACACTTCACCATCCTCAATAAAAGCAAGCCCGCAATGCGAAAAGGTTTTATCCTTCTTTGAAAAATTACGCATGGATTCACTCACCAGGTCCTCATCGGACCTTTCAACCAGGTCTCCATCCTTAATTTTACTTTTATTGTCTTTTATAAACTGCAGTATTTCTTTATCAGTTCTTTTAGGCATATCACTGGTCGTTCCCACCTGGTTCACTGCTTCTGAAGTTCCGTTCCGCCTGCAACCAATTGCCGCAATTGTTACAACTATTATTCCTAACAACAAATTCTTCATGCTGCTTATAATTGATTATAAAAAAAAACCAACTCCTCTTGCGAAAAGTTGGCTTATTAAAATCGTTATTTTCTTAATTTCTTTTGCTTTCAAAAACAACTTCATCCACACCCACACCCTGGCCGTTTGCACCAGCAGCACCAGCATCTGGTGTAGTATAGCGGAAGGCAAACCTACCCATTTTAGGCACATTTGAACCAACTACAGTATATTCATATTTTGTCCACTCAGCAGGATAACCAGTAGGGGTTACTCCTGGGTTTATAGTTCTTACCAATGTAGTAAAATCACCTACAGTGGAGCTATCGTTACCCACTTCCACACTGGCATTATTGTAATTTACACGGAATTCCATCCTGTCTGCAAAAGTTGCAGGATCTTCAAGTGTTCTTGAGTAGAAGGAGATTTTATCGCCATTCTTCATTGGTACTGCCGGAGAAATCAACCAGCAACTTGCCCTTCCAATCTGACCGAGAGAAACATTGCGTGGATTAGGGTCACCCTGTGCAGTAAAGGGGCATAATACGTAGTCAGTACCTGAATGTGAAGTATTGGCACCAGGGTAGCCTGTTGCATTTCCTTTTTTGGCATCCCATCCAAACTGGCCAGTTACCCATGTAGATGTACCCATTGGGCGGCTGTTGTTACGGGCAACCCATCCCTGGTTAAGCATAGCCTCCATTGAGTCAAACTCCTGTACAAAAGAATAATCTTTTGCCGCTGTTACAGGGGCATCTTCTTTTGTACAAGATGCTATAATAATGAATCCGGCTATTAAAGCCGTACCCAGAAATGGTATAAAAATTTTCTTATTCATGAATGTTAGTTTTAGCTTGGTAAATAGTTAATTAATTATCTGCGGCTTGCGCTTACATAAGCAACGCTGTCAACAGAAATACAGTTGCCACCACGGCCATTTGTGCCACCCAGTGGAACAAAGTAGCGGATAGCAAAACGGCCATTTGTTGGTCCGTCTAACCCCCTTACAACAGCTTCAAACCTTGTCCAGTATGCAGGATAAGCCATTACCGGATCGAAAAGGTAAATACCGGGAGGATAAGTACCGCCAGCAAACGGATCAACCGGGTTGGCACTTGCATTCAGTGGATTGATATCTAATAATTTTGTATTAAAATCACCTGTTGACATGCCACGTCCACACTCAATACCATCATTGTTCTTGTTAATTAATACCTGCATACGGTCACCCCATGTTGACAGGGTATCTTCCTGCTTGGAATAAAAGATGATTTTATCCCCATTCTGAAGAATTACTTTGGGGGAGATGATCCAGTTGCTGATGGTACTTTCACCCGGATTTGGGCTTAAGGCTGAAGTGAAATCAGTAGATATGAACCCATTAGCTGTAGATTTGGAAGAATACGCATTAAAGGTAGTGGCTGCATTGGCACTTAAACCCTGCTGCCATACCGCTGGCCCGATTGGCTCACTCCTGTTGCGTACCAACCAACCCCTGCTTTTTGCAGCGGCTAATGTATCGAACTCTTCCACTAAAGACTGGTCTGGTACTGGAAGCGGTGTGGTGAGGTTGCTATCGTCTTTACAGGATTGTAAAGCCACCAAGGCAACAACAACATACGCCAAAGTTTTGCGTAAAAATACTTTTCTCATAATAATCAATTTCTAAATTAGATTGGTAGTTTTAAGAATCGGCGTGAAATTAATAATTTTTTGCAATATCTGCGGCAAAATTATTTTTTATACCCGCTAAAATTGTGGATAAACGGCCTACACTTGAAAAATTCCTGTTTTAAACGAAGGAATATGCCCATTACAGTTGGCAGCAGCAATCCCTTCAGCTATTACCCGCCGGGTTTCTGCAGGGTCAATAATAGCATCTACCCAAAGCCTTGCAGC
>JANMDL010000185.1:0-2134 GCA_031376295.1 Chitinophagales bacterium | reverse complement strand
ATCTGCATGCCATAGCTTTTCTTTTTAAGCACCTGCTTGCTTTTCAGTTCGGCAGCCATCGCCCTCCCCACTCCATTGTCTTCAATAACCACCTTAAGTGTATTTTCGCCGGATCGGCTGAAACGCAGGAGCAGTCTCCCTTTTTCGTCTTTATGCAGCAGGCCATGCCAGATGGCATTTTCCAGGTAGGGTTGTATCAGCATTGAAGGAATAGCAACCAGTTGAGGTGCTATGTCATCAGCCACCTCCGCTGCAAAATCAAACCTGTTATCAAAACGCAATTGCTCCATTTCAACATACAGGTTAAGCAATTCAAGTTCACCAGACAGTTGTATGGCATTCTGATTACTGTGATCAAGTATCAGGCGGATGAGTCTTGAAAAACGGGTAAGATACTGCGATGCAGCAAAATGATCCTGCTGCAAAATGTATTTCTGAATACTGTTAAGGCAATTGAAAATAAAATGCGGATTCATTTGTGCCCGCAAAGCCTTCATCTCAGTTTCCGCAATCTGCTGCCTGAAATCTGCTTTAAGCTGCTCTTCTTTTTTAACAGCACTAATACGGTAGCGGCTCCACCAATACAGCAGCGCCCCAAGTGTAAACGCAACAAGCAGTATAAACCACCAGGTAGTATAAAAAGGCGGCTGAATGGTAATACGTATATTTTTTTCACCACTCCACACACCATCATTACTGGTTGCTTTTACTTTAAAAATATAAGTACCTGGCTTAAGGCCTGCATAAATAGCAGTATTGCGGTTGCCGCTGTACACCCAATCCTTGTCTGCCCCTTCAAGCATATATGCGTAGCGGTTGTAATTGCTGTTATTGAAGGACAGAGCAGAAAATTCAAATTGCAGAAAATTTTCTGAATGGGTAAGCCGCAGTTCCGGCTTGTTATCATTTAATTCATACACATATTCCCTGTCGAGCACTTTTACAGAATTGAATACAAGTGCTGGTGATTTTTTATTAAACTGATATTGCTTAAGGTCTATAATATTGAGATTTGCAAAGAATAACTGCACCAGTTTGCCGTCGGGCATAATGTTAAAAGTATACCCGGCATCGTTTTCAGTAAAGCCCTGCTGGCGAACGAAATATGACAATACCTGCTTCTGAAAGGGGTCAAATTTTATGAGGCCGGTTAGTGTACTTATCCATAGAGTACTGTCGAAAGGATCGGCTTTTATTTTATACAGGTAATCTGTACCAAGTCCTGCGCCTGAGTTTTGTGTATAATTTTTCAGCACTTCGGCTCCTTTTTCAAAATACAGTTCATACAAACCGTTATTGATGGTTGTTATCCAGAAGTGACCAGCTTTGTCCTGTGCTATATAATTAGCTTCCGGTACCGGCATATCCACTGTCATCGGTTTATATGCATGATGGTAATAGCGCCCTTCGTTATGCCGGTATTCATAAACACCATTGCTGCTGGTGAACCAGGTATTACCGGCTTTATCAACAAGTGTTGGATAGCATACATTGTCACCGGCAACATCACTGGTTTTATCTATGTCCCGTTTGTTATAGTGGGTGAGTTTTCCACCCTTCATATCCCACACATAAAAGCCATTGTTTACTGATCCGATAAAAACCTGCCCTTTTCTGTTAAATACATTCCTTGTAATACCTGTTATTGCTTTGCCATCAGTGTCTTTCAGCTCAAAAGGTATCAACTGCCTGGTGGCTGGCTGATACCGGAAAAAATGGGTGTCATCACCAGCATAAATTGTGCTGTCGGGTGTGGTTACAATGCTGATAATGCGTGCTCTATCCACCTTTTTTTCAAGAGGGTTGGCGATGGTACTTACCGTGTTGGTGACAGTATTGTAATGAATGAGCCCCGCTGTAGTAGTATTGGCTATCAGTAATTCATTGGTGCCGGGTATCGCCACTACGCCGGATGGCTCAACGCTGTTGCCGGATATGTTATCAATTAACTGTACTGTTTTTACCTGGTTATTCTGCCAGGGCATCATGGCAAGACCGTTAAAACTGCAAATCCACAAGTTTTGTTCCCGGTCAAAAAAAAGGCAACTGATTTTAGAAACGCCCAGGTCATAATCACTGTCTTTTTTATACATATAAGTAGCGGCAAGCGCATCAGCATTGCAGGAAAACAGCT
>JANMDL010000015.1:0-4025 GCA_031376295.1 Chitinophagales bacterium | reverse complement strand
CCATTTGCCATCATTTTCAGCAAACATCGCCACTGGCGGCCACGCTTAAAAAAGCCAAAGGCTGGGATGATTTTATCAGTAAAAATCCGGGGAGGGTGAAATAGGCGGCCGGGTAATTCATTGGACTTTTTTGATAAACCGGCATTAAGAGCTGCTTCAGCCCGGCATTACAGTTAACCCGGCGGCTGAATGCTTTGGCAGTGAATTTTAATTTTTTTTAGTGCCGTTTTATGTACTACAGAATTTTTTTAGAAGAGGTCTGTTTTTTAAAGCTTATACCAATTATACATATTAGCTGCCTGATATAAACTGCCGATTGTGATTGCCTTTATGCCGGTTTTGAATTGTTAGTTGATATTAATTGATGTTATTTGCTGTTTGCTTATAAGCATTTGATAATTTACTTATGGCATTTTATAATTGCTGCCGCTTATTTGATGATTGCTGCTGCCTGTTTTATAGTTACCTCGTGTTATTTTATAGTTACTGATGCCCATTTGATAGTTGCTTATGGTTATTTGATTGTTACTGATTGGTAATTGATAATCACTGGGGGAATTTTTATTTTTTCTTAAAGGCATTTTGTGATTGCTGATACTTATTGGGTGATTACCGGCAATTATTTTACATAATAATAAACCCGGCTTTTTTTGCCGGGTTTATACTGCTTATTTTGAAAACCTGATGGCCGAAACACGCTTATATTGCGGCGATGTGGCACCAAAAGCACTTTTTACATATTGCTTTATATCCCCGGCAATAGTAACCAGCCCCATATCGGCTGCATACAGCATTTGATTTCTGCCATCTCTTGCATCATTTACGGGTATTTCTTCTTTTACCACAGCCTCTGACAATGCTTTTAATTTTGCTGCAAAGGTAGTTAGCGATGCAGCCTGCAGTTCAGTTTCGTTAGGGGCATACATGGTGTTGGCTGCCACCACTTCAGTAAGCCGGTTAAGGTTTTCTATGCGCATATCCATACTTAATTGTGCGGTGGATATGGCTTCTTTACCATCTTGTACGGCTTTCTTCTTTTTACCAGTTCCCCGTATTTTACCAGCAATGGTTTCGGCATTGCTCAACTCACCTGCCAGCGGCTTACTGCTGCGTAAAGCACCCATTACACGGGTTACCAATTTACTTAGGGCCTTAAACTCAACATCCTTGGTAGCTACTGCTGTAGTATAAGCAGGTATGCTGTTGTTAAGTTTTGTTTGCGCCTGTTCAGCATCTGTGCTTAATTTGGTAATGGCCAACAGTTCAAGTTCTTTGCGTGATGGGTTGTACTTAGCACCAAAGCCTGCGCAAATGCTAACAAGGTCGGCAAAGTTGGCCACATTTTTTGCATGGCCTTTTTCTGATGTACTTGACATAATCTGATTTTTTAGGTTTTAGAAGTATTTTTATCAGTACAAAAATATAGCTGGGTAATGTTATAAAAAAGTGAAAATAGCATTACTGGTCAAAAAACTTATTGGGTACTGGTTAAATGACTAGTGCTAACAAATGCTAAAGGTTTAGTAAAACAAAATAAATGGTGTTTCAGAAACTAAACAGCCCTTTCTACTTGTGCATGGTTTGCATTAAAATACTTGTATGCCGGAAAAAGCCTCAATTAGCCCCAAAGGGCTTGGCTATTGAAGACTGGTTAAAAAAACAGGGAAATTCCTGTATATAAAACAGGATTTTTCCTGTTTTATAAGCTGATCCGATACCGTATTATTGCACCAGTAGCAGTTTATTTTTTTTTGCTGAATGATTCAATGTAAAAAAAAAGGTTTTAACCCTTTTTAAAAAAGCGGTGTGAAATTAATCACACCGCTTTTTTGAATTAACCCTGCTGTAACTTTTGCCTGTAATTACAGGTAGCAAAATTTGAAGTAGGCCCTGTACCTGTGGCCACGGTCGTAGGGGGCGCCATGGTATCATTCCATTCTGGTAATGTTAGAATGGCAATCGTACTTTTTTGAAGGGAAAGTTTACCCTTTTTTTGTTTTTTTTGCATAAACTTTACATTTGTTGTAAGTTTATGGTAACTAAGGGAAAAACGGACATGAAAAATAAACAATTTTGTAACAACAATTAAACACTTAGCAATGGCAAAAACCCGCAAAAAAACCATCCTTACACATTGTGCACTTTGGGGGATTTGGTATTTGATAAACACTCTTCAGTTAGTTGGCATAATGTCATCATTTAGAACAAGAGATTGGATTCAGTTGGCATATAATTATGTTTCACTGGTTCTTGTGTTTTATGCCATTACCTGGTTAATGGCAGGATTTTACCACATTTTTTCTGTAAAAATGTTTAATATGCTTACGGGTTTACAGCGGGTAAAGTATTTATTTAACAACCGCCTGTTGCTTGCGCTGTCGGTTTTAGCTTTGTATGTGTGGGTATCTGTACAATTAGACAATGTTTTTTTTGGGTACGAGTACCCAACCGTTCTTTCTCATACTGTTCAACGGCTTACAAGGGTATTGCTGTATGCTGTGATAGCCGACCGGTATGCTAAGTCTGGCAATTACAAACAGCGGGTTAGAAATTATATTAAAAAGAATGAAACAAGGTTTAAAAACCTGGAGGCTGATACAGATAAAATTAAAGAACTTTACAAGGAACTAACTGATGAAAAACTAAGGAATTAATGCAGTTAGCTGTACTTTTAATTTATCTATATTCTCCTTCCTTACTTCTGACAGTTTTTCAGAAATTTTCAACTGAAGTGTAAGCAACGAAATTTTTTCAAGCAGCATTTCAATTCTTTCGCTGTCGGTTATATCCAATTCCATAATATCGCCGGCATCATCCCTCATAAGCGGAGGTGGTGCCGTTAATTCATCAGCAGGGTCTATTGCGGCTTGCAAGGATTTTTGCTCCAATAATTCAAAAACCGAAACTTCAAGTACTTCAGCAATTTTTTCCAATGTTGATACTTTAATGGAATTGCTGAGTCTCATGTTCTTATACCCGGCTTCCGTCATACCAATTAGTTTGTAAAACACCATTTTCTGTATTTTACGCCTTTGCCGCAGCATATCTATCCTTTCGTAATCCATTAAAAAACAATTAGTTAATTTTTTATAAAAAATAATTCAAATAATATTTTGAATATTCAAATTAATATTTGAATATTGTGTTTGAAAATCTGCTGAATACGTGCAGCGGGATAAAAAACTTTTACATTTTTGCGTATAACCCATTATTGAATAAATTAACCATAAAAATAATAATTATTGCTAAGAGTATTAAGGATAACACAAATTCGCTTATTAATTCTCTTATGTTTTGTTATTCATCAGGCAGCCGCAACAACAGTCAAAAAAAAATTTCCCCCTAAATCTTTATAACTATTGGGTGGTTCTGTTATAATGACGACTGTTAAATTTTACTTACCAGCGGTAGCAACAAATATAGATAAAAGCCTTTTATAAGTACTGATTCAGGCATTCTTTATATCTCTGTAAGCATACATTTACAGAAAAACCAAAAAGACATCCCGGCTGTAAAGCCGGGACTTAAAAGCCGGCCAGCAGGAGCAACGGCATGGAGGAAAAAGCTGGCCGGACTTTTTGGTGAAATTTTTTTTGTGATAATAAAAATGAAAATCTGCTTTGCACGGCCAGTATTTTTCGCAATAAGTATTTTCATTATTTATGTAATATTTAACACTGCTGCATCATGCAGTAAATAAACCAAGCTGGCAATAAATGTCTGCTGACAAATAAAACCCTTCATTTAAAAAAAACTGCACCATGATTGTCGTTGCACCAAAGCGAAACCTTTTATTACCAGTATTGCTCACTGTTACCATTGCAGTATCATTGCTCAACAGCAATGTATATGGCAGTTCCTCCCTCATTGCTTATTTTTTCAGTCTAATTATAGCAGCCTTTTTTTGTGGCATAGTATATACAAGATTTTTATTTAAAAAGCCAGCTATACTGCATATACCCCTGCATTTATCGGTATATGCAGCGCTGGCCTTGTATGTGCTGCTGCATGGGTTGCTCACCCGC
>JANMDL010000058.1:0-4544 GCA_031376295.1 Chitinophagales bacterium | reverse complement strand
CAGCATTGCTGCCGCCACCGCCTACGCCTATCACTTTAATGATAGAAGATTTTTCCTTTGGCAAATCAAAATGTATCATGTCTCAAAATTTAGCCACTCGCCTCCTGTGTAAAAGGTTTGCGGCAGTTAGAATTAATGGGTCAGTTATCTCCGCATTTCAAAAAACAAATGCAGGATATACCGGTTTAGTCAATTGTTTGTAAGAACTATTCAGAAAAAGCTGCCTTACATATGCGCATCTTCTTCTTCTTTAAACAGGTCAATCAACCCGTTTTTAAATGAATCCATAAAGCCCTTGAGCGACTTGCGCTGCTTTACTTTTACTTCACCTGTTGCAGTTTCTTCTTCTTCCACATCAAGCACTTCATCTACTGCGGGTTGCTGCAGGCTTTCCGGCACAGCCACTTTACGGAAACTGGTTTCAAACTGTTTCTGGTTGTTTTCGTAATCATTATAGCCTTTCAATATCAGGCCAATACAGGTACTGTACATGGGCTTTGCCAGCTCATCAATATGCCCTGCTGCCAGGTGCTCATTGGGGAAACCGATTCTTGCGTTCAGCCCGGTAACATACTCTGTTAATTGTATCAGGTGCTTTAGTTGTGAGCCGCCACCTGTTAATATCACACCACCATTCAGCATACGGGTATCCAACCCAACCTGCTTTAAATGATAGGTTACAAAATCCATTATCTCACTCATGCGTGCCTGTATGATGCTGGCCAGGTTCTTTACACTTATTTCCTTGGGTGCCATACCACGCAAACCGGGGATGGTGATAAAGGCATTGGCCTTAGCTTCGTCGCTTAATGCACTGCCAAACTGTATCTTCATCTGCTCTGCCTGCGTTTTTAATACACCCAGGCCGGTTTTAATATCGTTGGTGATATTTTCACCACCAAAAGGTATTACCGCTGTATGCTTCAGAATACCTTCGTAAAAAACAGCCAGGTCGGTAGTGCCACCGCCAATATCCACAATGGCCACACCAGCTTCCAGATCCTGGTCGCACATTACTGCGGCGGCCGATGCCAATGGCTGCAGCACAAGGTCCTTGGTAATAAGACCCGACTTTTCCACGCTGCGGTTAATGTTACGAATGGCATTTTTATCGCCGGTAATAATGTGAAAGTTGGCGCCAACCTTTACACCGCTGTACCCGATGGGGTTGGGTATGTTCTGGAAATTATCCACTGTAAACTCCTGCGGAATCACATCAATAATCTGATCGCCGGCAGGGATGTACGTGCGGTACTGGTCGCCGATAAGCTGGTCAATTTCCACCTGCTTTATCTCTTCTTCAATACTCTGGCGCACAATATCGCCACGGGTTTGCAGGCTCTTGATGTGGTGACCTGCAATGCCCACATACACTTCACTTACCTGCAGATTAGGGTTACTGGCATAACAGTTTTCAAGTGCCGTTTGTATGGCCTTGATGGTTTGATCGATATTAAGCACCATGCCATGCTGTACACCGTTGCTGTTGGCCCGGCCAAAGCCGAGTATTTCCAGCTTACCATATTCGTTCTTACGTCCTGCAATGGCAGCAATCTTTGTGGTGCCAATGTCTAAGCCTACGATAATTGGTTGTTCACTGCTCATAGTTGTATTATTTGTTTTGTTTGTGTTATTGTTAATCGAAAAATTGTTTGTGTATATGCTGATTTGTTATTTTTTTATTAATAATCATTCCTGGGTGGCATTACCGCCCTTGGTTTTGCTGCAGGAGGCTTTGGCTTAGGTTTGGGCTTTGGCACTGCCGGTCTGTTTACCACCGGCTTGGGCACTGGCTTTGACGTTGCCGGCTTGGGAACCGCTACTGGTTTGGGAACTGCCGGTGCCGGAACCACTGCAGGAGTATTTGCTGCAACAGTAGTTGGTGGTGCTGCCTGCACTGGTAAGTCTGCCGCCGCACCTGGCGAATCTACTGCATCATCCCGCTGTATTGATTGCTGGATAATGCTGCTGTCGGCTGTATTGCCCGGGTTATCCTGCAAAAAATGCTGCGAAGAGTCGCTTGCCCGCCTCTCTGCATCTATTGCCAGCAACTGCAGCAATTGTACCGTACGCAGTGAATCTGCAGCAATATCTGCAGCGCCCCGCCGGGAGCCTACCACCTGGTTTTTGTACTGCACATTGATGCGGCTGTAATAATTCCAGCCGGCCTTTGGTACAACCTCCCTGTAAAACAACTTCAATCTTTCCAGCTTCAATTCAGCATCGCCCGCATTTCCAAACAGCACAACACTGTTTCCAACCTTCGTTATCATTTCAAAATCGCCTTCGGGTTTTATATCCACCTGTTCAATCATCGCCATGCAAAATGAATCCTTTGCGATGGCCATGCCAAGATTTTTTATATCCCTCAATAAAGTACTGTCAATTTTTGACAGAATTATTTTATCGGAAGGAAAGCCTGTAAACACGGGCAGCCTTGCCGAAAACTTATCGCTCAAAGGTAATTTTGCCGCACTGCTGTCTAAATAAAATGTACTGCCGCCAGCGGCAAAAACCCTTACCACCGGTACCCTTTCGCTTATGTTTACATGCAGCACTTCAATGTTATCAAAAAACAACTGGGCATGTTTTATCCATACATTTTTCTGCAGTGCTTCCTCCATCTGCTTCAGGTTAAAGCTGCCCGCAGGTTTATTTAAGGGATTGCCGCCAGAAAGTGAGCTGATAACATGTAATATGTCCTTTTTATCAACAAAATAGTTGTCCCCGGGTGCATCAATCGTTACTTCTATCTCCTTACATACCCTGGCATCCTTTACACGGATAGCAGCAACCAGCAGCACGATGGTGGCTGCACCAATACCCATCCAGAGTATGTTTGCTATCCATTTCAGTATCGTTTTCTTTTTTGCCATTGCTAACCCGCTAAAATTGAAACGGGGAGATTTACTTTTATTGCTTTCGCCTTGTTAATATTTGTTTAATTGGTTGCACCAGTGTGTCAATATCGCCTGCTCCTGCCGTTATCACCAGCTGCAGCCTGTTGCCGCCGTATATTTCGCTGTCATCAATACGCTCAAGCAACCCCTCTTTACTTACACAAATGACTTTACCCCCGGTTATCCTGTCAGCAATCATTTCACTGCTTACCCCTTCCATGGGCAGCTCCCTGGCGGGGTAAATGGGGAGCAACAGCACTTCATCAGCCTGGCCAAGCACTTCAGCAAAACCATCTGCATGATCTTTTGTGCGGCTATACAAATGCGGCTGAAAAATAATGGTACACTTTTTCCCGGGGAACAGGCTTTTGGCTCCTGTTATCAATGCCCGCAATTCTTCCGGGTGATGGGCATAGTCATCTATCATCACTGTTTCACTCTCAGTACCCGGTGCAATAATGTATTCAAACCTTCTCTTCACACCTTTAAAAACTGCCAGTGCCGCTTTAATTTTTTCTGAATCAATGCCCAGGTTAGTGGCAACTGCAATGGCTGCTACTGCATTTTCAATATTGTGCAGGCCGCCCATGTGCAGTTCTATATCTTTAATGGTAAGGCTGCTGCTAATCACATCAAACCGGTATCCACCATTCACCATTTTTATATCAGCAGCATGTATGTCAGCTTCCGTATCGTTGCTGCTGTAGGTGCTATGCCTGTCTGCTTTCAACTCATTACTTCTTGGCAAACCATATTTGCTGATGAGCAAGCCACCCCGTTTCAGTTTTGTACTGAAATCTATAAATGCCTGCTCCATCGCCTCAGCCGTTCCGTAAATATCTAAGTGATCGGCATCCATGGAAGATATCACGGCCACATCCGGGCTAAGTTTCAAAAAACTCCTGTCGTATTCATCGGCTTCTACCACACACACATTGTTATCGCTGCTCCAGAAATTGCTGTTGTAATTGGTAGCTATACCACCAAGGAATGCATTGCACCCATAACCGCTGTGCCGCAGTATGTGCGCTACCATGGTAGTAGTGGTTGTTTTGCCATGCGTACCGCCGATGCAGATATTAAAACTGTCCTGTGTAATCATGCCCAGCAAATCGCTGCGTTTGATTACTGCATATCCGTTCTGCTGATAATACACCAGTTCCTTGTGGTCTTTTGGAACAGCCGGCGTATACACCACCACATCTGCATCCTTAGGCGCCTGTTCCAGATCTTCTTCATAGTGAACGGCAATACCTTCTGCTTCTAATTGCCCGGTAAGCATGGTATGCGTTTTATCATAACCACTTACAGCTATATTCCGGCCATGGCAATAGCGTGCAAGATTGCTCATGCCAATGCCTCCAATGCCAATGAAGTAAATTTTTTGTATGGTCTTTATATCAATCACTATATCAGTTCCAATATTTTTTTTGCAATCAGTTCATCTGCATTTGTTACTCCTAATGTGGCTATTTCATTTTTTAATTGCTGCTGCTGCGCTTCATTTTTTACCAGTGCAATTATTTCCGGCACTAATTTTACCGCCGCCTCGCTATCCTTAATCATCAGCCCGGCATTTTTATCCACCAGGTGCTGCGCATTTACTGTCTGGTGATCTTCTGCTGCAAAAGGAAACGGCACAAA
>JANMDL010000049.1:0-3138 GCA_031376295.1 Chitinophagales bacterium | reverse complement strand
ATTATTGGCATCAGTAATACTGCTTACCCCGGCAGGCAACTGGTAAGTATAACTGGTTACCCTTGCCTGTGGCAAACCAGTACGTATATTATTCAGTTGGGCAGTTAATGCAGCACCCGTAAGGCTTTGCAGTGCAGCAGGGGTTACCGTTAACTGGCTGATAGCCTGGGCATAAGTGGCAGCCACCACCTGCGCTACCGGGTACCGGTTATTGTAGCCCCATACAATGGCTGTGGGTATGCCAGAGCGGGCGGTAAACTGCAAAATATTTCCCTGTGCATCATACAGGTCAATGGTACCCTCTGTTTCTAAAGGGCCACCCTTCAGTGATTTTTCTACTGATGCCGGCACAAAATTATTATTGCCTGCATGGGTATAATTGGTTTTTACGGCACTCACCGGCTGCCCGGCAGTAGTGGATTGTATTTCCACCGGCACAGTAATGATATTTTTAGCAAGCATATTACTGTAAGGAGCAGCAGTGGCATAATCATGCGGATATTTTATAATGCTCTGTGTTAACTCTCCTTTACAGTTGGTGCTTTCAGTTTTGGTCATCTGCTGGTTCAGGTCATTTTCGAAATAGTTTTTGCTGATGGTGGTAACGGGGTTCTGTCCGTTTTCATCATACACCGTTTGTGTTTCGGTATCACCATGTGTCCAGTACGACATAATATCGTATTTAACCACATCAAAAGCACCGCATATAGTGGGATCAAGTGTTGTTGCAGGCGGACAATCCAGACCTGGAAAAAAACCTACAATGTCGTATTTTTTATTAATATTATACCCATACAGCAGCCTGATGTTTCTCGTATCAACAATATAGCTGTAATTTGTTTTTTTAAGTGGTATTACAGCTCCGGCAGTTGATTTTTTAAATACCAGTTCCTCCAGCGGTTTACCGTTCAGCATGGTGCTGAAATTACTCAATGGGCTTTCCAGCAGTTCATTGCCCCAAATGGCATAGCCCCTTGCATCGGCACGGGTATAAAATTTTGTTTGCACGCCGCCGCCCTCAAAATTATCACCCATACTTTCCACCACTTTGCGGTAGCTGATGGGCGATGAATGATAGCTGTACAGATTGCTCAAGCTGCCTGAGTACATAGCGGCAAGGCTGCAGAACGCCTGAAGAGGGCTGGAATTTCCTCCGCAATTTATAATACAACTTCCATAAGTACGAATGTAAGTTTTATAATAAACAGGTGTTGTTACATTATCCAGGGAAGATACATTCAGTGAATCAAGGTCGCCATAATAGAATCTTTTTGTCATACCCTTCTCAAAAGGGTTGCCCGTTAAAATACGCTGCACCCTTACTCCTCCAGCATCGGTATTTTTCTCCGGGGAGTTTTGCGTTACAGGATAATATTTTACCGTGATATTGGTGGTTACGGCACTGCCACTTGCTGTATAAATCATTGTATAAGCGCCGGGAGAAAGCAATGCACCGTTATTCTTGATAAATCGGGTATATACATTGCCGGGCAAGAAGGTTTCCTGAAACACGGTGGCACCGGCACTTGTTTTAACCTGTAATGTACCGGTATTCTGATGCTGCAAATCGTTAATGTTCACACTGCTTGCACAGTTTATCCATATTTCCACTTCCTGCGCATTATCAATGGTAAAATAATTGGTTTTGGATACGGTGGTATAAAAGCTGGCACCCGTAACCCCACACTTAAACTCATGGTAGGGCCTGTAGCCTGGCGTAGCACTCATCACCTGGTTTGGTTCGTAAATAATACTGTCTATTCCTCCCGTTGGGTAAATCACTTTACTCAGCATACCCTTGGCGGCAAACTTGCCATCGGCTTCCCTGCTGGCAGTAGCCTGCGGGAAATTAGCCCGCATATCAGCGGTGGCAGGCCGGGGTACAAAACTGCTGTTGACTTTGCCATTAAAATACCCCCAGTGATCCTGCGAAAAAGAGAGACGGGGTGGCCTTGCACCGGCATCATTGTATTCAAAATGATGGGTACGGCTCTGCACCTGGTCGCTGGCATACTCAATAATATCAGTAAGGTAGGGTGTGTAAGCATGCCCTGGGGCCGTTTCGTTTACATAACTCATGTTTGATTGCTTATTGCTGTAGTATAACGCATATTTACCGGCAAAGCTGCCTTCGGTGGTATACCGTACTTCACTCACTAATTTATCATCGCAATCTGCACGGGCAGTGTAGTTAAACTGGATAGTGCCATTACTGTTAAAAATCGTATTCAGCAGTACCCCCTGTGTTTTCGTTTTATTGATGCAGCGGCTGGGTTGTGGCGCAGGCGGGCATACCTCATCAGCACAGGTTACAGCACAAGTTCCGCCAGGTATCATACCAGCATCAATCTGCATCCAGCTCCAGTGCATGGTTTCGCTTACACCATTATCATAACTGTAAGTGTGTGGGTTATAAGTAAAGTTGATGGTTTCCCCATTGGGATGTTCAATTTTTGTAAGATACCAGGCATTAGCAAGGTACACATTAAACGATTTGGCACAGGTACTCTCTCTTTTGGTTTTTTCTACAGCCCCATCACCGCCAAAATAATACATCAGGCCATCAGAAGTGGTTATTGTAAAATTCCAGGTGGCTCCGCTGGCAAAATTATACGCCACTTTGTATTTTTCGGCAGGTACCAGTACAGGCTGCATAGCATTGTCAAAAACAAAACTGCCTGAAACGCCATTCATGCTGAAGTTATACAGATCCGGCTCACTATCATACCCACCTGCATAACCTGATAGCTGCCCTGATTCATACACCTGGTTCATATAATTATAACTGCCGCAATTATCGGCCATCGGACCGGGCGGTACCAACCTGGTATTCAGTTCGTCGGGCATACCCCGCATGGTTCGGGTAATTACCCCACCAGCAGTAAGGCTGAACCCCATCCCTGCACGGCTGGCAATATCATCTACCTTTAAGCCCGTGGAGCTGTACCCCAGCGATACCGTTGTTGCCAGCTTATTGCCCTTGAGGCTATACAGCGATATCCCCACATTGGGGCTGCCGGTATTCTTATTCACGGTTATTTCCGCATGTTTTATCATGGCAGCAGCATTGGGTGGTGGCGGCAAAAAATCCACCATTTTGGCTTAATTGTCTGAATTTGCTTGCGACTGAGCCTTTGA
>JANMDL010000020.1:0-6556 GCA_031376295.1 Chitinophagales bacterium | reverse complement strand
ATTGCGGCCGAGTAGTGATTGAAGATGATGTGGAAATAGGTGCCGGCTGCACCATCGACAGGGGAGTGAGCCACGATACACGTATAGGCCGGGGTACAAAAATGGACAACATGATTCACATTGGCCATGATACAGTGGTGGGCAGTAATTGCCTGTTTGCTGCGCAGGTGGGTATTGCCGGTGCTACTACTATTGGTAATGGCGTTACGCTTTGGGGCCAGGTGGGTGTAAGTAAAACATTAACCATTGGCGATAATGCCACCATCATGGCACAGAGTGGTGTGGGTAAAGATACGGAGGGTGGTAAAGCTTATTTTGGCAGCCCTATAGAAGATGCCCGGGAAAAAATGAAAGAGCTGGTTTGGGTGAAACGCATCCCCGAGTTGTGGAAAAAAGTAATGGGGGAGTAACCCATTTGTTTTAATAGCGTATCATTTTTCAGCTGCTGCTATAAGCACTCCCTTATAAAATCCCTTGTAAGGCAAAGTCCTTTACCGGCTCTTGTAATCATAAGGCAGCATATCACCTGCTTTTTCCCATGTCCAGTAACTGTTGATGGCAATGTCGTTCTGGTCGTAATAGTATCCGTTTTGTTCTATTATCAAACTGTTATTGGGGGTAAAAGTTAAAAAAGAAAACTGAAAATCTTTTGGCACATCAGCATCCGCCTGTGCCAGGTAAGCGGCATCTGGTTTTTCTTTGGTATACAGTACAGCCAGGTTCAGTTGATTGGGCATAATTTCTACCGACTGTGTGCTGTCATCCCTGTTGTAATTTAATGCACCGTAGTAGTTTTTTAACTCAAAGGCTTTTTCAACATCTCCGTTTTTTACCAGGAACTGTATCTGGAAACCTTCTTCTTTAAGCGTTTTGGTATGCAGGCTGCGCATAAAATGAAGGATAGACCCATTGTAAGCAATCTGCCTGTTTTGTTCCCAGGTTGTTTTTTGTGTCTCCGTTTGCGGCACCATTTCTTCAAACAATGGATAGCCGCTGTACAAACTTACCTGCGTGCCATATTCGTAAATAAATGAGTCCAATGTATATTTGATGGTATAGCCCAATGCTTCATTTTTTACTTCCACCGGTGCGGTGGCCAGTACTTTCAACCGGTTTTTTCTTTTGGAGAAATAAAATTTCAGCGATTCTTTATTGATGAGTGTGCATTGACTGCTGAATACTGTTTTGCCGATAAAGTTCTCCATAAAAAAGCTGCCATATTTTTTCCAGCCATCTTTTACTTCGTTGCTGCCAATTATCGCCACCGCTTCCATGGCTTTGTCTTTGGGCTTCAGTTCTATCAGCATCGGTTTTTCATCAGCATTGGCCGTGGTAATTCTGATGCTTTCTGTTTCGTAGCCGGTAAATGTTACGGCAAGGTCATAACCGCCATAAGGTAGTTTGAGCCTGAAATTTCCTTCCGCATCGGTAGTGGTGCCAAAAGTAGTGTTTTGAGCAAATACAGATGCGGCCTGCAGGGGTGCCTGCGTGGTTTTGTCTGTTATCTTTCCTGTAAGGATAAATGTACCCTGGGCTGATGCAGTAATGGATATAAAAAAAACAATGATAAAGATGACAGCCTGCTTCATTTGTAAATAATGCATCAATAGATTTCTTTTTTAAAATAATAATTTGTGACCGAAAGGATCTCACTGTACGGGATTTCCAGGTAATATCTTACCCCGGAGGATAAGCTGTTGTTTATGGTTAATAGTTTCCAATCCATAGCTCCCATAAAACTTAAAGCAGCACTTTCAGAAACAAAATAGTTATGGTAAAGTTTGGCTGTATCAATCTTTCCTCCTGTATAAAACTGGTATGCCGAATCTTCCGCTCTCAATTTTCTCCTGTAAGTTTTAAGTTTGTACAAATCTTCAGCAAATGTATTGCCTTTATCAACAACAAGGGAATAATAGGTTTCCTCTTTTATAAAATTGTATTCACTTACGATTTTTACTGACAGGTAGGTTTCTTTGGGTTTGTTTTGTGCATACAAGCCGGAGGCAGATACAAAAAGAAAAAGCACGGGAAGTGTATGTTTGCGCATGTTACTTTGGTTTAGATTAAAGCCAGAACAGCCCGGCACTGTAAAAATAACCAACAGTAATTTTTTAGCCTTTTTTCAAATTATAAAATTTGGTTAATCTTTTTCAGGGCTTCGCAGGTTTCGGTGATGGTAACTTCCAGCGGGCGGTATTCAAACCCGGGCAGCATTTTTTTCAGCTTGCTGTTGTCAAAAAATATTTTGGTAAGGGCCGTTAACGCAGTTTCTTTTGTAACGAGTGGTTCTTTGCCGCTGAACCTGCTTTTGAGTGCCTCCAGCCGCCATACGATTGCAGCAATAAAGGGAGTTACTTTTTTACGTGGTTGTTTTTTGCCAAATGCAGTTGCAATCATATTAAATACATCCTGGTAGCTTTTGTTTTCGGCGCTCAGTATAAACCGCTCACCGCTGATACCGCTTTCCATCAGCCCTATCATGGCTTTGGCCACATCACGGGTGTCTACAAAGCCTGTTACGCCATCTGTGTACCAGGGAAATTTATCATACACGGTTTTAAATATTTTTGAGGAACCGCTTTCCCAGTTGCCGGCACCTAATATAATGGAAGGACACACCACCACAGCTTCAAGCCCTTCACCCACCCCCCGCCAAACTTCCATTTCGCCAAGGTATTTGCTTTTGCCATAATTGCTGTTGCTGGTTTCTTCGGTCCAGTTCATGGCTTCGGTAATGGTTTGCCCCTCTCGTATCCTGCCCAATGCAGCTACCGAACTTACGTGTACTAATTTTTTAACACCGGCATCAAGGGCGGCATTTACAATATTGGCTGTGCCTTCTGTATTTATTGCAAAAAGCTGGCGACTTTTTTTGGGATCAAAAGTTACCATGGCGGCACAATGATATACCTGCTCTACGCCCTCCATCACTTCTTCCAGCCCAATTACATCCAGTATATCGCATTTAACGGTGGTGAGCCCGGTTGTACCGGAGAGTGCTAACGGTGTGTTGTTGTAAATGGCAGTAACGGTTTTGCCCTGCGCCAGCAACTGCCGAATTAATTCGCTGCCCAATAGCCCTGCACCGCCGGTAACCAAAATCATATTGACTTGCTGTTTTTATTGCCAGATGAAAAGGAAAGATACTGTTTAGCCTCAAATAAACAATTATCCGTTGTATTTGTAAAATCCTTCACCGGTTTTGCGGCCCAGTTTACCCTGTTCTACTTTTTCTTTTTGCAGTGGGGATGGCTGTAACCTGGGTGGCTCACCCATTTGCTGGTACACTGACTGGCTTACGGCATAATTAATGTCCATGCCAATAAGATCCATCAGCTCAAAAGGACCCATCTTAAAGCCTGCTGCTTTCATAGCCGCATCTGCTGCTGCGGGGATGGTAAGGCCCAGTTCCACTAATTTCATTGCTTCTAAATAATAAGGTCTTGCCACACGGTTTACAATAAAACCCGGAGAGTCGATGCACTGCACGGCTGTTTTGCCCATTTGCCTGGCCAGGTTGATGGTGGCTTGTACCACTTCATCACTTGTTTGTTCGCCCTTAACCACTTCCACCAATTTCATCAGCGGGGCAGGGTTAAAAAAGTGCATGCCAACTACCCGTTGTGGATGCTGCACATTTTTTTGTATGGCAGAAACTGAAAGTGAGGAGGTGTTGGTGGCAAAAATTACACCTGCATGGTTTACTGCCGCCAGTTGATTGAACAGGGCCAGTTTGGCATCCATTTTTTCAATGATGGCTTCTATCACCACATCGGCAGTGCAGTTATTAATGTCCGTTACAAATTGTATGCGGTTAAAAATGGTTTCTTTTTCTTCAGCAGTAATTTTTTGTTTGTCAACGAGGTATTGCAGATTTTTCTGAATACCTGCTTTTGCTTTCTCAAGCATGTCGGGCTGCACATCAAATAATAATGTACTAAAGCCGCTTTGTGCAGCCACCTGCGCAATGCCGCTGCCCATGGTACCAGCGCCCAGAACGCATATTGTTTTGATTTGTATTGGCATTACTGAATTATACTGCTCCTGTAAACTGTTTTAAAAAGCGCACATCGTTTTCGCTGAACAGGCGCAAATCTTTTATCTGGTACTTGAGCATCGTAATTCTTTCTACACCCATGCCAAAAGCAAAGCCGGTATATTTATTACTGTCAATACCACAGTTATCCAGCACTGCGGGATGAACCATGCCGCAGCCAAGTATTTCCACCCAGCCGGTTTGCTTGCACACATTGCAGCCCTTGCCACCGCATATCAGGCAACTGATGTCCATTTCTGCACTGGGCTCAGTAAAAGGAAAGTATGATGGGCGGAAGCGCACCTTAATATCTTTGCCAAACATTTCCTGTACAAAAAAGTAGAGGGTTTGTTTCAAATCAGCAAAACTTACATTATCAGCAATATACAGCCCTTCTACCTGGTGAAAAAAACAATGCGCCCTGGCACTGATGGTTTCGTTGCGGTACACACGGCCGGGGCAGATGATGCGGATGGGCAGTTTACCTTTCTGCATTTCCCTCACCTGTACGCTGCTGGTATGGGTACGCAGCAGCCAATCGGGGTTTTGCGAAATATAAAATGTATCCTGCATATCCCTTGCCGTATGGTTTTCGGGCATGTTAAGGGCCGTAAAATTGTGCCAATCGTCTTCTATTTCCGAGCCCTCGGCCACAGCAAATCCAAGACGGTTAAAAATGGAAACAATCTGGTTGCGCACTAAGCTGATGGGGTGGCGGCTGCCCAGTGGCATATCATTGCCTGGCAGCGACACATCTAATTGATCGGTAACCGCCTGTACTCCATTGCCGGATGCGGCCTTTAAAGCCTCATATCTTGCCTCGGTAAACAGCTTAAAATCGTTCAGCACCTGGCCAAATTCCCTTCTTTGCTCAGCCGGTACATTTTTCATTTCGCCCATTACAGCTTTTACTAAGCCCTTGGTACCCAGGTATTTAATGCGAAACGCTTCCGCTTCGCCCTCTGTAGCTGCTATTTCCTGCTTGTACTCCTCAATTTTTTGCACTAACGCTTCCATAGCCGCAAAGATAACCAGCCGCTTTGAGCCGGGAAAAAGAATTTTGTGATTGTATTATGCTATCTTTTTGTATTTTTATTAATAATTAAAACACAATTTTATGGATTTATTTAAATCAGGTAACCCGGCTCTTTCTGAAAAAAGATTTAAGGATACTGTATTGGATGATGTAGTAAACAGTACAGGAACCATGACGGTAAAGGGAACGCTGAACAAGTTTGGTATTTTATTCATACTGATGATGAGTACTGCTTTTTATGCCTGGAAGGAATTTTCTGATGGCGGAGATGTACAGATGCTGTGGATGATTGGTGCTATCGGAGGGTTGATTGTAGCACTTGTGCTGGTATTTAAAAAAGAATGGTCACCCTTTCTGGCTCCTGCTTATGCCTTGCTGGAGGGCTTGTTTGTGGGTGCAGTTTCGGCATCTTACAATTATGTATTTGCAGATAAAGCCCCCTTTATTATTATACAAGCAGTAGGGCTTACCATGGGTGTTTGTATCGCCATGTACCTGTTGTACAGCTTTAAAATCATCAGAGCCACACAAAAATTTAAAGCCATTGTAATAACGGCAACTGCCGGGCTGGCAATTTTTTACCTGATTACATTTGCACTTTCTTTCTTTGGTATTACTATACCTTTTCTGCATGAGGGAAGTACATTCGGTATCATCTTTTCGCTGATTGTTGTAGCGTTGGCAGCATTGAACCTCATCATTGATTTTGATATGATTGAAACCGGAAGCGAACTCGGCGCACCCAAGTATATGGAATGGTATGGCGCTTTTGGATTGATGGTGACTGTGGTATGGCTGTACCTGGAGATTTTACGTTTGCTTTCGAAACTTAACAAGCGTTAAGAAAGAAAAAAATATGTCAAAAGCGGCTGTCTCAAAAGGGGAGCCTCTTTTATTTTAATTCACATCTGTGGAAAAATCTATTGAAGATGAGCATTAATTTTGCTGTGAGAGCAGTATGACACAAGCAAAATTTAAACCATACAGCCGCAACCAGCTTCAGTTGATTCCCCAGAGCTGGGAGGAAAAGATACCGCCCGCCCATCCTGTCCGCATCGTTGACAGCGTAATAGAACAACTCAACCTTTCGGAACTGTACAGGACTTACAAGGGGGGCGGCACCAGTTCTCATCACCCCAAAATGCTGCTGAAGGCAGTCGTTTACAGCTACATCACCAACATTTACAGCAGTCGCAAAATTGAGGAAGCCATCAAAAGTAATCTCTGTATGGTATGGCTTTGTGGCAACTGCGAGCCAGATCACAATACCATCAATCGTTTCAGGTCTAAAAAAGTGGCCCCTGTACTCAAAGACATCTTCAAACAAATAGTATTCGCAACTATTTTACACGGGGAATTCGCAATACCACAACACAGGATGATGACAGCCTTTCCACACAGGAAAGTCAAAGAACAATTACCAAGAGGACAAAAGACGACCAACGACCACCCTGAATTCACCACTGACAGTGGCACCGAACTAT
>JANMDL010000955.1:0-4616 GCA_031376295.1 Chitinophagales bacterium | reverse complement strand
CTGTTACCTCACATTACCGGCCATGCAAATGAACACTGCAACAATCAGAGAAAAACCGGCAGAAGATTTGTTACTCCTTTTACTGCAAAAAAGTGAAAAGGGGTTTTCCCGGCTGTATGATAATTATGCAGATGCCCTGTTCAGTGTAATATACCAGGTAACAGAAAACAAAGAAATAGCGGAAGACCTGCTGCAGGAAACCTTTGTTAAGATCTGGAAAAAAATAGATACGTATGATCAAACAAAGGGTACACTGTATACATGGATGCTGAATATTGCCAGGAATACTGCTATTGATTTTATCCGCTTGCGCAGGAATAAGTTCCATAAGCAACTGGTATATGGCGATGGACAGCAGCAAGAATATTTTCAAAAAAGCACTGATACAGGAAATGCCGACCGTTTGGATTATCTTGCCATAAGAAACAAAGCAGCATTGCTGGAAGATAAATATGCGGTTATTATAAACCTCATTTATTTTGAAGGATTTACATATATACAAGCAGCTAAGCAGTTAAAAATGCCCCTGAGTACTGTAAAAACGAGGGCAAGAATGGCTATATCGCTTTTAAAAAAAGTATACAATGAATACCGGGGAAATTATTAAGAGTGGCATCCTGATGGATTATTGCCTTGAGCTGGTTACAGAAGAGGAAAAACAAAAAGTGGAACAACTTTGTAAGGACTATCCGGAAGTTGCTGCCGAACTGAAGCTGTTGCAGAACAGCCTGGAACACTATGCTGTAAAAAAAACCACCTGGAAAAAAGAAGGGCTGAAGAAAAAAATCTGGGATGCCATTGATAAAATAAACAAAGGGGAGAATGATTCCTGATTTCATGCCCTTGATTATGACTGAGTGAACAAAGCCCTTAGTGAAGCAACAATGAAGTTTTACAAAAGCTAATAAGCGCTGTGAATGGTATATTTTCAGAAATAACTCCCTGTACGCAGTGCATATCAGTCAGGTACCGGTACGCTACCTATCTCAAACTACTCAAAATGCAGCCCCTCAGCCCTGCACCACCCATAACTCTTTACTCAATAACCGCCCAAAAAAAACGGTTCATATAAAAAAATACCCTGATTTTTGGTTGTTACGAATAAAATCGTAATTTAGTGTACGAAATATATCGTAACATGACAATTATTAAGACAAATAAGCCCACAGAAAGCGAACTGGAGATACTGCAGGTGCTGTGGAGCAAGGAATCGGCTACCGTTAGGGATGTGCATGAAGTGCTGTCGCTCACCAAGGATTCGGGCTATACCACCACCCTGAAGCTGATGCAGATAATGTTTGAAAAAAAATTAGTAACCAGGGATGACAGCCACAAAACACATATTTACCAGCCTGCCATCACCCGCAGTTCCACTCAATCGCAGTTTTTAAATAAAATGATCAATACTTTATTTGAAGGGTCGCCGGCGAGTTTGGTAATGCAGGCGCTGGGCAACCATAACGCTACCAATGATGAACTGAACCAGATACAGGAGCTGATTAATCAATTAAAAACCAAACAGTAAACAACTAACTGCATGCCGTTATTTGCCTACAGCTTTTTACTATGCCTTTTACACAGCCTTTGGCAGGCGGGTATATTGTATGTACTGTATGCCGCTGCAGGTAAAACATTATTGAGGCAGGCATCACCGGTAAGCAGGCGCAACCTTTTACTTTTAGCCATTGCACTGCAACTTATAACCAGCACCATCAGCTTTTTGTTGTACTACTTTCAGCCCGCAACGGAGCTGGCTGCTTTGCAACTTTCAGTTTACCTGCCAACTACAGCATCGCTTTTTTATACCGCTTCGCCCTGGCTGATTGGGGCATACTTTATCATGCTGGCCATTCGCACCACCAATATTTTTTTCAGTTGGTACCGGTTCAGGCAAATGTACAAAACAGGTTTGCAAAAACCATCTGCTGGTTTAAAAGTGTTTACCATGCTTACTGCCCACCGCCTTGGCATCCGTAAAAAAGTACAGTTGTGGCTCAGCCATACCATCACCACACCGGTAGTGTTTGGTTATTTAAAACCAGTAATACTGCTGCCAGTGGCACTGGTAAATCAATTATCATTGCAGCAGGCAGAAGCGCTGGTGGTGCATGAGCTTACACATATTAAAGTAAACGATTACCTGCTAAACTGGTTTTTATCTGCCATAGAAGTAATCTTCTTTTTTAACCCTTTTGTGCTTAAGCTTTGCAGCCATGCAAAATTAGAAAGGGAAAAACATTGCGACACCAATGTGCTGTATTTTGGCAGTAACGCCCTGCTGTATGCCGAAACACTTTTACTGGCTGCAAAAATTCAGCGGGAAAAGAAGAACTGGCAACTGGCTGCTGTGGGTAATAAAAAAATACTGCTGCAGCGCATCCGTTTTTTTACGGGAAGTGATGTGTACCATTTCAGTAAAAGAAAAGCTTCGCTGGCACTTGCCCCGCTTATTGCCGTTAGTTTTATAAGCGTTATGGCTGTACTGATGCTGATACCATCACAACAACAAAACAAGGCAGCAGCAACGGCAAGCCTGGCAAGCCCTTTCACCACTATCGAAAACAAGGTGTTTAACCTCCCCACCCCGCCGCAACTGCCCGAAAAAACCATTGCAGCAAATGTGAAAAAAATTGCTGCAGCAAAAGAAAGTAGCCTTACCCTAAAAACTGAAGTTGCTGCCGCAATACAACCCCGGCTTTCAGAAATACCTGTTACTGCTGAGGATATGCTGAACGTGGCTTTTAACAACAGTGAACTGGAAAGGGAAGTGATTATTGAAGAACAGATTTCTGGCAGTAAAAGCAAGTCGTTAAAGGTTTACATACTCAGTTTTAAAAATGGCCAGTGGGTAATTACGCCCAAGTGGCTGGCTACTTCGCAAAGAGTACTGATAGACACCAACCTGATTAAAAAAGATTCTTTGTACCTGAGAATGGAGCAGTAGCAGTGCTTAATAAATGCCCGTAAGCCAGCTGAATACCACCTTTTTAAACATTATTACTCCCATCAACCTCTTTTAAGTAAATTACAGTGCCGCCAAAAGCGGCCCGCCCTGTAATAATGGCAAAGAAAGTGTGGCATATAAAAATATCATTTTGTTTATCTGCGTTACTCATCATGGTACCGGTATGCCTGTATGCACAGCCAACCTGTACCGATAACTATTTTGTAAACCAGTTTACAACTGCCACTGTCAAGCATAATTATTCTTCCCTGGCTACCCCGCAAAACGAAATTATGGTAGCGGGTTATGTACTTACCAATAATACCCTCAACCGCAGTGGCTGGCTCACCAAACTATCTCCACAGGGTACGGTATTGTGGAACAAGCAATACAATTTTGGGTTTTATCCTTCTACCGATTTCAGAAAAGTAATTAATGCCGGTAATGATAATTTTTTGGTGGGTGGCATCACCGGTGACAGGGATACCATACATGATGCCTATAAATTCTATATTCCTTACCTGATGAAGCTGGATAAATATGGCAACACGATATGGGGAAAGTATTTTGACAAACCGCTTTATGGCGGCCTGGAAATAAATAACCTGCTGCGGCTTGCGGATGGCAATTACTTAATACTGATGTCGAACGGCATTGCCAATATTATTACAAAAATTGATGATGCCGGCAATGTAAAATGGAGCTGCAATCTCATCAATAAAAACCTGTTTTACTTTCCCAAATTCGGCTCAAACCTGCACCGGCATTTTGATGCGGTAATGCCTGTTGCTATTACACAATTGCGCAACGGCGACCTTGCCATTGCCAAACCGGTAAGTTATTTTGACTTTGATGATCCTGCTTTTGGCATTCCAAAAAAAGGCTTTGACCTGATGGTATTAAAAAGCACTACGGGCGATACCATCTGGCACAAAAGCTACCTGTACAGTGATTCGCTGCGTAATTTTAAAAGGCCCTATTCCGATGTTAAAAATATCACCGAACTCCCCTCAGGTGACATTAGTTTTATTGCATCACATGGCGATACGGCTTACGCCATGGCGCCCTTTACCAACCAATGCCTCAATTTTACCGCTTCGGCAACAGGAGCATTAAAAAGCGTAATTGCTTATAAGTCAGATAAGCCGGCTTTGTATTGCACAGATGCGGCTGCACACCCTGATGGAAGCCGGGTGCTTTTAATGGACAATGGCTTTTCTCCGCACCTTTTGCGTATCAATGCAGCAGGTACACTGCAGTGGGCAAAGGCTTACAACCCTGGGCTTTCGCACGGCACAAGTACGCTTGTTTCCAACAGCAATGGCAATTACCTGTTCTCGGCAGTACAGGACGGTGCCAATAAGGAACTAACACTGATAAAAACGGATACTGATGGAACGGCTGCCTGTATTGAAACACCGGTAACTTTTACTGCTGCAGATATTACGGCCTCTTTTTTTGAGGGTTTCACTGTGCAGAAAGTTGACAAAACTTTGGGAGATTTTTTTGCTGCGCCACCAGGTACCAATACGGTAAGAAGTTATGTGATTACCGGCACCACCCTCTGCCGCAAAACCTGCTGCAGCGATACTACAGGGCCACTTAAAACCATTGACCTGTGCAATGCCAGCTCCTATACCCTGCCGGATAACTATGTTACAAAAGAAGATGG
>JANMDL010000917.1:0-8560 GCA_031376295.1 Chitinophagales bacterium | reverse complement strand
GCGATGCGCGCGATGTGCGTATCCACGGGAATAACGAGGAGGGCGGGTGAGACGCCGGTCCATAGTCCAAAATCCACCCCGTCGTTTTTGCGCACCATCCAGCGCAGGTACATGTTCAGCCGCTTGCAGGCCGATTTTTTTACCGGCGTAGCAATATGCTTACGGCAATGCTTTTCATCAACTGCATCAGTATTGTAGCCAAATACATAATGGTGAAATCCTGCAAGCGCATTTTCAACCGTTGCATCACCGGGCTGCAGCCATTGGCTAAAGGCAGTTTCAAGGCTGGCTTCCTTTGCATAATGATGTCGCAGAAAGTACAGCAAGTGCCAGAGATCCATGGCATTAAAAGTGCGGTGTACAAATTTTTTCAGCGGGGAAAATGTTTTTTCGGTTGGCTCTTTTGGCAGCGCCATAATGTACTTGTGTGGGTCGTTGTCCATCAGGTTAAGCAGTGCATTGCAGGAGTTGATGATGCTCTTTCGGTTACCCCAGGCCAGTATAGCAGCAAAAAATCCTGCAATTTCAATATCCTGCTTTTTGGTAAAGCGGTGTGGTATGGTGATGGGGTCGTCTTTAATAAAGTCAGTTGTATTATAGAGTTTTACCTTTTTATCGAGTAACTTTTTTAATGGGCTATTTTGTTTTTGCGGCATTACTGCAAATATCGGTTGGTTTGTGGGATTTGTGGTGAAAGATGATGATAGTTGCTTGTCTTCCTTTTTCATTTATCTTTATCGCCTTAATTGCTGATATGAAAAAAGAAATGATATCAAAACTCCACAGCAGCTTTGAGCTTGCCGTAAATCAAAATAATGATGTAGAATTTTGGTTTGCAAGGGAACTGCAACTACTCCTGGGTTATACTCAGTGGAGGAATTTTTTATTGGTGATTGACAAGGCTAAAACTGCCTGTAACAAGGCAAATCAGAATGTTGCCGACCATTTTGCTGACGTCAGCAAAATGGTGGATGTTGGGTCGGGTGCAAAGCGTGAAATAGACGATATTATTTTGACAAGATATGCCTGTTACTTAATTGCACAAAATGGAGACTCAAAGAAGGATGAAATTGCTTTTGCAATGAACTACTTTGCCGTGCAGACAAGAAAACAGGAACTTTTAGAACAAAGGCTGAAAGAATGGGAACGGTTGCAGGCAAGGGATAAACTGACTATATCTGAAAAGGAGCTTTCTGGATTGATTTTCCAAAAAGGTATTGATAATGCCGGATTTGGCAGAATCAGGAGTAAAGGCGACCAGGCATTATTTGGCGGTAAAACCACTTTAGATATGAAGGTAAAACTGCGTATACCGGTTACCCGGCCCCTTGCTGATTTTTTGCCCACCATAACTATTAAAGCCAAAGATTTTGCAAATGAATTAACAAATGTGAATATTAGAAAAAATGATTTGGCTACAGAAACCGCTATTTCAAAAGAACACGTTAAAAATAATGCTGACGTAAGAGGGCTTTTATTAAAAAGCGGCATTAAACCAGAGCATCTACCCGCAGAAGAGGATTTAAAAAAAATAGAAAGAAAAGTGAAATCAGAAAATAAACAACTATTGAAAAGTACAAAAAAGCTGAAGAAAAACAGTCAGTAGCACCACACATAACGCAAAGGTATCTCCGCTTTAAAAATTAGCTACTGATGCAGGTTTCATACCATGCCGCAAGGCAACTCCCAATATAAAACAGCCACATCTCCTGCGGCTGCTTTATATTTTTACTCCAAAACCGCTTTACCCTATCGCCTTGGCCAAATCTTCAATCAAATCATCCGCATCTTCCACACCCACGCTCAACCGTATTAATCCATCATTCAATCCATTTTTAATGCGCTCCTCCCGTGGTATGCTGGCATGGGTCATGCTGGCGGGGTGATTTATCAGACTTTCCACACCACCAAGGCTTTCAGCCAATGAAAACAGGTGAGTGGAAGACAGTACCCTTTTGGCTTCATCGAGGCTGTCGTTTTTCAACTCAAAAGAAATCATACCGCCAAAATCCTTCATCTGCTTTTTTGCAATGGCATGGTTGGGATGGTCTTCAAATCCAGGCCAGTAAACCTTTGCCACTTTGGGGTTGGCACGCAGCCAATGGGCAATTTTTGCTCCATTTTCGCAATGCCGTTCCATGCGCAGGTGCAGTGTTTTAATACCACGCAGTACCAAAAAGCAATCCTGCGGGCCGGGCACTGCGCCGCAGCTCTTTTGTATAAAATATAGTTTGTCTTTTAAATCAGTATCATTCATCATTAATGCACCCTGTATCACATCACTATGGCCGCCCAGGTATTTGGTAGCACTGTGCATTACAATATCTGCACCCAGGTCAAGCGGATTTTGCAGGTAAGGCGAGGCAAAAGTATTGTCTACACAAAGCAGAGCACCAGCCCCTTTAGCAATAACCGCAACCGCTTCAATATCCGTAATGTTCATCAGCGGGTTGGTGGGCGTTTCTATCCAGATAAGTTTGGTGGCTGCTGTTACGGCTTTTTGCACATTGCCGGCATCCGTAGTATCAACATAAATAAATTTGATACCAAATTTTTCAAATATTTTGGTAAACAGGCGGTAAGTACCACCATACATATCACTGGCACAAATTACTTCATCACCAGGGCCCAGTAGCTTTATTACAGCATCTGTTGCAGCCACACCACTGGCAAAGGCCAGCCCGTATTGTCCGTTTTCGATAATGGCATAGGCATCTTCCAGTGCTTTGCGGGTAGGATTCTGGCTGCGGGCATACTCGTAACCCTTGTGCTGTGCAGGTGCCGCCTGCACGTAGGTGCTGGTTTGGTAAATAGGTACCATAATAGCCCCTGTACTTGGATCCGGCTCCATGCCTGCATGTATAAACTTGGTTGCTGCCTTCATGTTTTTTTATTTGTGCTGCAAAGATGCATAAAAATACCTTGCATAGGGTATAGTGTGATAAAAGGCAAAACCTATTTTTACCACTTAAATCAGTAAAAATGAAAAAAATATTGTTTGTACTGCTTGCCTGCTTTTTAGCCAATGCAATAATGGCTCAATTATGTGACAAGCTGGTAGCCGATTTAAAAAAAGGCACATTAAATGGACTAAAACCAACAGCTACACAGGAACAGGTAAAGGCAAAACTGCCCTGCTTTACTGGCGATACCGAAGATGGCAGCGATTTTAACTGTGGCGGTGGTGTTTTCTTTCTTGATAATGATTTTTTTTTCTATACCGGCCGTGACTATATTGAACTGCGTACAAAATTCAATGGAAAACTTTCTATTCCTGTACTTGGATTAACAAAGGCTGCAGCCATTAAAAAATTGGGCATGGGCAGGGCGGTGCGTACCGAAAAAGACGAAGAAACCCAATTCCTTTTTTTTAAAACTGCTTACGGCTGTGTGCGGCTAAACATTGTTGATGGCAAAGTTGACCAGGTTGCCATGCACAGTATGCCGGCAGCAGAAGTGGAATTGTGTTTATAGCAAAGTACGGGCAGCAGTTAAATACCGCCAGTCAAAATTATCAGCATCATGTGCAGCTTTGGGCTGCACTTTTTTTTGCAATACCTGTTTATTTAATATTCCCTGCTTAACCAATTGGCCTTTTGCCTCCTGTACATATTCTTCTAAGGTTGCATCCTCCATCCACTGTTGCTGCGGTGGCTCAAAGCCTGTTTTTTTTGTTTGCCACACTATTTCTGCCGGCAGCATTTTATCCAGGCATTTGCGTAAAATCCATTTGCTGTACCCTTCATTTATTTTAAACTGTGCTGGCAGCGAAAATACAAAGTCCACCAGTTCGTGGCTCAAAAATGGCAGCCTTGCTTCCCTGCCGTGTGCCATGCTGTTTCTGTCGGCATAACGGAGCAGTTCTTCAAGTCCCATTTGCACCGTGTCAAAACACAATGCGTCATTCAGGTTTTTAATAACCGGCTTTTGCAGTGTTTCCATGTTGCGGTACTGCATCAAAAAATCCGGGTTAATATCCGGCTGCTGTTGTTGTGCTTTCGCCACCCTTGCCGTTAATTGTTTTGCAGCCATAGCAGGAAAATATCCTGCCAGTTTGTTTTTAATACCCCAGTTTACAGCAGCAGCATTTTTTTTCAATGCCTGCTTTGCTGTTGTAAAATCTTTTTTACTGCCCAGCCACAATTCCTGCAGGTACCAGTGAATGTATTTTGAATAACCGCCCAGTATTTCATCAGCACCCTGTCCATCTAACAATACCGTTACACCCAGCTGTGCGGCCAGCTCAAATACTTTGTATTGCGCATAAATGCTTGCAGAAGCAAAGGGCTGCTCCTGGTGGTAACAGAGTTTTTCAAAGTCTTTTATTAACCCTGCTGCATCGGGTGTTGTTTGATAATTACTGAGGTGCAGCGCCGCTGTTACGGTCTTTATTTTTGCTGATTCATCATTTTCAAAACCGGGGAAAACAGCAGAGAATGTTTTATACGCACTATGAACCTGCTGGCTTAAAATTGCGGCAATGGCCCCACTGTCGATGCCACCACTGAGCGAAGTGCCAAGGGGTACATCGCTCCGCAACCGCCTGCTTACCGATGTTTGCAGCAGTTGCCAGAGTTTTTCAGCAGCCCCTTCTGCAGTAATATTGTGATTGATTATTTTGTGAGGCTCCCAGTATTTTTTTACAGCAGGGGTAAATGCTGAAAGCGAAATGGTAAAATAAGATGCCGGGGGCAATGAATAGATTCCAATAAAAAAAGTTTGCGCCTTGTCAGCCGGGTTTTGTACATAGCCGGGAGAAAGATAGTTGAGCAGCATGGTATTATCAATGCTCTTTTCAACACCTGCTGCCCACAAAGCCTTTATTTCGCTGGCAAAAACAAATTCGCCTTTGCCTTCATTAAAAAAATAATGGAATGGCTTTTCGCCCAGCCTGTCCCTTGCAGCAAAGAGTTTTTTATCCTGTTCATCCCACAGGGCAAAGGCAAACATGCCGTCAAAATACTGCAGGCAATCTTCTTTCCAGCAGTCGTATGCAGCCAGTATTATTTCCGTATCGGATTGCGAAACAAACCGGTATCCTTTTTTCTGCAGTTGTTCCCGCAGTTCGATATAATTGTAAATTTCACCATTGTGTACAATGGTATAGCGGTTGGCAAAATGCATGGGCTGCGCTGCTGCCAGGCTTGTATCAATAATTGCCAGGCGCCGGTGACCAAGCGCCATGCTGCCTCCGGAGCTAATCCAAAAGCCTTCGCCATCCGGTCCGCGGTGTGCCAGTGCGTCTGTCATTTTTTTCAAACGCTCAATGCCCGCCCCCGTGGGTGATATGATGCCTGCTATACCGCACATGCTGTAAATATCTGACTAAAATTGATATAAATGGATGCCTGGTTTTTAAAATGCTATCGGCAACCTTGTAACAACACTATCCCATGCAAAAACAAGATTTGCCCCGGTTGCAGTACTTTCAAAAATAGCAGTAAAATATTCTGAAAGCGCTGTAGTGGAAGTTATGGGGATGGAGAACCTGCCTGTATCTTTAGCTGTATTAATATTAAGCCCCCATATATTTACTTCAGTGTTCAGTATCACCTCCCAACTGTCTTTATGGGGGATACAGTAAACGCTGTAACGTCCGGGCTTTATTTTCTGCTCCTGTATGGTAACCGGTTTAAAAAACTCTATCTCGGTACCTTCATTGGCCCCAAGCCGCCAAATGGTATCGTATTGCACAATATTGCCAAAAACAGTTCTGCCCTGCTTTTGCGGCCTGCTGTAAATAATGCGTATCTGGGGCAATTCTCCCACAACATGTTTTATATGCGGATAGTCTGCCGGGCAGTAACTCATATCCATTGGAGAAACATCGACTATAGAAAAAGGGTTGGGCGTTTCCTTTTTAAGAGACAGCGCCTGTTTCTTAGCTGGCAAAACCACTGTGTTATTATTATTATTTCCGCTATCCCCGCAGGCGGATAAAAATAAAAACAGGAAAGCAAGTGCAGTTATTCTGATCATTGGTACAGGGTTACTTTATTGATAAATGGGCAATGTTACTTTTACAGCATCCCAGGCAATAATTAAATTGATGCACCCATTTCCTTTTTCAAATACCATGGTAAAAGATTCTGTTACTTCGGGGTTTTGTTCAACGTTCACTTCGCATTTTACCACATTCTTTTTCTCATCATACTTAAAAGCCCCCCAGGTATCTGTATCCTTGTTTACTATGATTGTCCAATTTTTTTCGTTGGGGATGCAATAAAGTGAGTAACGTCCTTTTTTTACTTTTGAACCGCCAATTTTTACATTCTGGTACAATTCAAGCTCGGTTGCTTCATTGGCACCCAGTCTCCATATTTTTCCATACTCCAGCAACTCCCCAAAAACCACCCTGCCGTTTTTTTGCGGCCTGCTGTAAATAACCCTTGCCACAAGTGGTTCGGTAGCTTTGTCCTGTATTTTTAAAAGCGGGTATCCGGTCGGATAATAGCTCATATCCATGGGAGATTTGTCTACTGCCGGCAGTTTAGATTGAGAAAATGCTGCTGCGGAAAGCAGTAAAGCGGCGACAGCCAGAATTTTGCGCATAGAATTTTTTTGTAAAGATATACTAATCAGATTTTTAACAACCGCTGTAATTGATAAAAGGTTTCTTTTTTTAATTCCGGAAAAAAATTGTCATAGCATTGCTTCATAGCGGCGTAGTTCGCCATAAAAACGTCAAAGGCAACAGCAGACTCTGTTAAATAAGCTGAGCGGCGCACCAGGCCACCAAAGCTTTTTTCAATACCATCGGCAAAGCGGTAGTTGGTCAGCCAGTCCTGCTGCACCATCCACGGAATCATTTTTGAAAAAGGCTCCGGCATTATACCAGTTTGCTGCTGCAAAGCTGCATATACCGAAGCAGCAAACTGCTGCAGTTTATCCGGGCTTTCAAACTCCCGGGTGTCGGTAGCCAGAAAATGATCGTACACCACATCGGCAAAAGCACCAGCATACAACCTGTACTGGGGGCGGAAAAAAACCTTCATTTCCCTGGTTACTGCATGTGTATCAGTAAAATTATCTATAAACCGGTGCAGTTGTATGCCTTTTTGTACAACGCTGCTGTAGTCATACTGTTTTTTACCTTTCACAAAATCACTTATCATATTGCCCACCAGTATGCCGGGATTGTTAAATGAAAGATATGCATGGGCGAGGTAATTGATAGATTGTTGTTTTACTGTTATTAAATCAGGCTGTTAAATTACGCTTTTTACTGCAATGATGATACCTGTCAATTTTAACGTAACCTTGATACATCTTATGTTTTTATTAAGAAAGCGGAGGTAATTCAATACAGCAAAGCATTTCAGGCGATTAACGGTGCCGTTTTTTAAAGCACAGTTTGCCGTTTATCCCAAAAATAACCCTTACCTGTTCCGCAGGTCATTATCTGCTTCCAGCTGCTGCCGCAGCACAATACCTTTACCCTGTAGTCATCAAAAACAATTAATCATTAAACTTTAGAATTATGAAAAAATTATTTATTGCATTGCTTATTACAGTGCTGGGTAGTACAGCTTTTGCTGCCGGAGGAAATCCTCAAAATGAAAAAGTAGTGCTTACATTTTCAACTGCTTTTTCAAATGCCAAAAATGTAACCTGGGTTGAAATGAAGGAAGAAGGTGTTTTTCACGCCAGTTTTGAGATGGAAGATGAAAAATTCGATGTGTTTATAGATGAGGAGGGCGAAGTACTTGCTACTACCCGCTACATTACTGCAAAGCAATTGCCCATGGCGGTTACAAAGCAACTGGCTGTTAAATATGCCGGGTATGCTATTTCTCCTTCCATTATTGAGTATTCGGCGCAGGATGAAACAGGGTATTACATTACGCTTTCCAGTGAAAAAAATACGGTTATCGTAAAAGCAGACAGTGCAGGAAGCCTCTCAATTTTTAAAAAGCAAAAAAATTAGTTGTAAACAGAAGTATGTTGGTTTTGGTTTAGAGAAAAGGCGCTGCTTGGGCAGTGCTTTTTTGCGTCTGTACCTGGTTCGGCTCATTGTTGTGGCTTTGCACTATCCAGATAGGTTTATTTGTATGGCTTTTGGTAAAAAACCTATTTTTGCGTTTTAAAATCATAACAATGACAAAAGGACCAGTATCGCAGTACATTCAGCACCACTACCGCCACTTTAACGCCGCTGCCTTAATGGATGCAGCCAAGGGCTATGAAACACATTTAATGGAAGGTGGTAAAATGATGATAACCCTGGCCGGGGCCATGAGTACGGCAGAACTGGGGCTTAGCCTGGCAGAAATGATACGGCAGGATAAGGTGCAGATTATCAGTTGTACCGGTGCCAACCTGGAAGAAGATATTATGAACCTGGTGGCGCATAGTCATTATAAAAGAGTGCCTAATTACAGAGATTTAAGTCCGCAGGAAGAATGGGACCTGTTAGAGAACCATTTTAACCGGGTTACAGATACCTGCATTCCGGAAGAAGAAGCATTCCGCAGGTTGCAACAGCATATTCATAAAATTTGGAAAGAAGCTGATGATAAAGGAGAACGTTATTTTCCGCATGAGTATATGTACAAGATGT
>JANMDL010000888.1:0-2095 GCA_031376295.1 Chitinophagales bacterium | reverse complement strand
GCCCTGATGAATATTCGCAAGGCTGGTGAGCAGATCTTTCCGCACATTTTCAATCTGCAGGTCATAATTTTTAACCAGGGGGTTATCTTCCCTTGACGTCTGTAATTGATTATCCCTTTCCAATACCAGACTATTATATTTTTCTACCAGAGAAGAATAGCCCAGATCTGCAATGCCCATAGAGCCCGGAACTACCCTGTTGGTATTGCTTTTTACATGATTTTCGATGGCGCTTACCACATTCAGTTGTACTTCCTGCTGAATGAGTTGTTTCTCAATATCACTGATATTGCTTAATACAATACCGGCCTGCTGGCCCATATCCACCGACAATTTATTTTTTTGTTTAAAATCTTCGACATTTTTTTCAACACCGGCCAATTCTACCGATACAATTTCAAGGCGATCATTGATAAAATTGATGGTACTGTCGGCAATCTGGTTTTTGTCATTTTTACTCAGCCGGTTATATACTTCAAATACTTTATTGGGTTTATAAGTTACCTGCAACAGGTAATCGCTGCCCGCTGATGGGGCATCAACCCTGAACTTTAACCAGGGAAATTTGTAAAAATCGGCATAGGCATCTATCCGCCAGGCTGCAGCCGGCCGGATACTGATGCCGGTATAAAACCCTTTTTCGTTGTTGGGAAATGTGCTTTCGGTAAAAGCATTGGTATAAAGCGACTGGTACTCCCTGGAAATGTTTCTGTACAAAAAACTCATATCTACTGCCGCCGATACACTGATGAGCATACCGCTTACAAAGGCTTTTTTAAACTGGTTATTGACTGCAGCCTCTCCAAACAGGTGCAGGTTCTTATATGTATAACTGTAGTCGAAACTATAATTACCAAAACGCTTTCCGTTTAATGCAAAAAGATTGTACGGATCGGTTGATTTGGTAATGGGGAGCTTAAACTGGTACTGCATAACGTTGATGCCTGTGTGCAGGTTGCGGTGCTGCCAGCCCAGGTTGCCGCCAAATGCCAGTTGCCTTTGTATTCCCTTATCGGTTGTTTCGCTTTTGGTGCGGTGAAAACCGGATGTTTGCAGAGAGGAAACAAAATCATCGCCAGAGGGCAATGTGTCCACTACCAGGTTGGCATCCAGTTTGCGGTAAGATGCAAATATAGTTGCCTGCCATTGCTTACGGGCAAGCGTAATACCTGCACCCCTGTGAAAATATATTTCGCCTGCAGAATTATAGGGCCTCAGCACTGCCGACTGTCTTTTAATATTCATTACATCGGGGCTTTTTTTAAATGCAAGGCTTTGCCACTGTGTAAGGCCCTGCCCCAGGTTTACGGTAAAATCGCCTATCGCCAATGATTTTACAACACCGATATTCCGTACAAATAAATGGGCCGAATAAAAATCAAAACCCTGCCGCTGTGTACCTTTAAAAAACTGCTCTCCTGCATCTTTTTCGGCCACCACGCCATACTGCAGCAGGTTTTTGTAATTATAGCGGTAACGAATAAATACTTTTTGCGGGGAGCCGGGATAAAAATTGGTTGCCGTTGAACTGTCCAGCAGGTAGCCTTTCGATTTTTCAATCACCTGCACGCCCCGCAGCAGCAGGCTGTGGTTACCGCCGCGGAGCCGCTCTGATAAAGATCCTGCAAAATCGGCCGCATCAGCAACGGTAATGTACAGCCGTATTTTTTGAATGGTTTCAATATCCCATCCCGGTATGGCCTGCAGCTCATAAATACTGATGAACTTTCCCAGCAGATTTCTGTATGCAATCAGGCTGCTGATATGCAGCGGGGTGAGTATCCTCAGCTCTTTTAAAGCCGCCTCATCTGCATGATTAAGATTTACCGGATTTTTGATGTATTGCTGCATCTGCTGCAGGTAGCTGTCATCTTCTGTTTCTGCATCTTCATTGTTTTCTGTAAGATTTTCCACCTGCTGCTCGGTAGTGGTGGTTTCGGGTACCTGTGCCCGTAATGCAGCATGCGGCAACAGCCAGCATAACAGCAAAAAAAAGTATTTTACTGCGGGCTGAACTGCCCAAAAACGGTATGTGGTAAAAGTGAGTGACACAACGATGCTGCTGCACGGACTGCTGCCGGCTTACTGATTTTCT
>JANMDL010000830.1:0-10080 GCA_031376295.1 Chitinophagales bacterium | reverse complement strand
CAGCCAATCGTTTTAATCCAGCTGCCTAAAATCGGGGCAAAAATGGCCGGCCCCAGGCTGCTGCCCATCAATAAAATACCTGTAGCAATACCCCGGTATTTGCTAAACCAGTTATTAATCAAATACATACAGGTGAGCAATCCCACTACCGATAAAAACAACGGAAACAGTATTGTAAACACTCTCATCATTCCTATACTTCCGGAATTGGCAAAAAATACCAGGCTTACTGCAATGCCTGCTGCACCCATCAGCATTAATTTTTTGGGCGAATACCGCTGCAGCAGCAATCCCACAAAGGGTAAAGGCAATGCCAGTACAAAATAAATAGTAGATTGAAATGAAGATGCCTGCTTAAAATCAAGCCCCCAGCGCTTCATCAGTTCGGGTGTGTATTGTGCAAAAGTATTCAACACCATTCCGTTGCTCGCCATGTACACTAAAAACAAACAACCCAAAACAATCCAGCAATAATTTTTTTTCATACCAATTAATTTATAATGCAGTATCATTAAGCAGGTGCAAATCTGATACTATGCTGTTCCCCCTTACCATTCAGTTACTCAATTCTTCTTCCTTTCTTCCATCACCTTCTTAAAATATTTCCAGCTCGTCATTTTGGGCGTTACATAAGCATCTGGCGCATGCTGGTACTCCGGCGCCGTTTTTAATACAAAGTCCTTAATGTTTTGCGGCAGTTCATTCCAGCCGCCCTTTAATTTGCTGCCGCGGCTGCTGTACATTAAGTAACCGGGGCTGTCTGCCATTTTCATCCAGGGTAAAAAATCGCTGAAGCGGTTCCAGGCAATATCAAACGGCACACTCATTAATTTTTTATTCTGAATATCTTTTTCGCTTACAAAAAACTGAAACAGTTCTGCTGCCTGGTACATATCACTTCGGCTGCTTTGCGGCCATTCAGCCTTTTTTAACGGCGAAGGATAATATAGCGGCACATCAATATAAAAACACAAACGCCCGTTTGCCAGCTTCATCACTGGTATAGAAAAACCCCTTGCGGTATTCTTACTGTTTACCGGATCATTCCATACATGCAGTACCTCTACCGAATCTTTTGTAAACGGGTTGTACCAATTGGTAAGAATTTCACCGGTTTTTATATCCTGGTAAGCCAGCATTTCCCTTGTAATCAACTGATACCCGCTGTCGGTTTTTTCAAACCTTCCAATATTGTACATCTGAAATTTAAACAGGGCTTTAATCGGCTGATTGGGAATCACAGCATAAATAATCCCCTGGTCGTACACTACTGTTTCCTCTTTCGGGTTAAGCGACCCCCTCATTTTTACATAAGCTGTCAGCGCATCTTCCGGCTTGTTTAAATCCAGCTTCTGCGAAAATACTGCAGTACTAAAAACAGTGATTACTGCAAAAAGAAATAATTTTTTCATTACTTTTATTTTTTATGTACTAAGTTCCTGAATTACCAGTAAACTATCCTTACTTATTTTAATCCGCTTTGTACTGATGTTGTTACAATCAGCTTTGCAAGCTGCAGTTCATTTGGCAATGCCGTTACCCTTGCGGCTAATCCTTTGTAAACACAAACTCAGTTTTCAGTTTCGGCATATTCTTCGGCTCACTCAACAGTTCAATAATTTGCCAGCTTGCACCCTCTGGCCCCCTGAACACAAAACTTTTTTCGCCAAATTCATCCCGCAGTATTTCTGATGGCTTCAGCCCGTGACGCTTTACCAGGCTGTATATATAAGTCAATTTTCTTGTATATAAAGAATGAAGCGTTAATCCCAATTCGCCAATACGCTGATGTGCACTGTTGTCAGGTTTTGGCCCCCTTGGCATAAAAAATTTAAGTTTACCGCAAATATCATTGGGGCTTACAAAGCCCTGGTACCAATGGGTGTACCCATCTTTCATTTGAAAAACTGCTTTAGGGCCTTTCAGCCAATCGCCATCAATTTCAGGCACTTTTTCTGCTTTTAACCCCAGGGCTGTTTGCAGGTACATCAGTTGCTGCATACTGTCAACGGTAATAAACCAGTCGTGGTGTGTAAGCTCACTTGTTTTTAAAGGCGTGTTATCATTAATGGTACCATAGCCCGGAATTTCATATCCGTAACGCTGAAAAAAAACATGGGTAAAATATTCTCCGTACACAGCATTTTCCCTTACCCCAACCGGCCGTTTAAAAAAATCAGTTTCCCCATTTTTATTTATTCTTAAAGGATCATCAAACAATGGCTCAGTGGGCAACCATTTTTCCTGTTTTTCCAAACGGAGCATTTTAAAAATATCGGTAAGGCGCACAATGTCTTTTGTTTTCATCACCATCATACGGCTGCCGATGGTTTCTGGTTCACTATACCCAACACCGCTGCCCAACGGGCTTTCCCAAACGATCAAACGTATTAAGCCATGTGCATCAATATCGCCATTTTGCAGGCGGTAACTTTTTACTGCAGATGGCACTCCGTATAATTTTATTGCCTGCTCCTTATTCATCAGGGCACTGTCAACAATACGAAAACCAAACTCCGCAAAATATTTTAAATGATATGCTGGTTTATCAGTAGCAATAATGGCTTCATAAATACCGGAAATACCGGTATTGGGTATAGAATCTTTAGTTTGAGAAAACAAAGACACAGCAGAAAAAATGAAGCAAAGCACCAAAACAAATCTTTTCATACATAATAAATTAAACTTTCAGGAGCAGCTTTCCGTAATTATCTCCCGTAAATAACATTTGTACTGCTTCTGCATATTTTTCAATCCCTTCTACAATATGTTCCCTGTATTTTATTTTCCATTCTTTTAACCATGCGCCCAGGTCAAGGCCGGCTTCTGCTGCCCGTGAAAAGTAATCCAGCACAATAATACCACTAAGTGTTCCTCTGGCGCTGATAATTTTCATGTAATTTTTCAGCCCGTTAAAATTGGCATCGTTGTATTGAGAAATGGCACCGCAAATTACCACCCTTGCTCCCATTGCCAGGTTCAGCAGCGCTGCATCCAGTATTTCGCCGCCCACATTATCAAAATAAATGTTGATGCCATCCGGTGCATACTCCCTTATTTTTTCAGCCACCGGTTCAGCTTTGTAATCAATCACTTTATCAAAGCCAAGTTGTTCCGTTACATACGTACATTTTTCTTTTCCACCAGCAATTCCAATCGTTTTGCATCCTTTCAGCCGGGCTATTTGTCCAACAAGGCTTCCAATCATTCCCGCTGCGCCGCTTACCAATACCGTTTCACCTGCTTTGGGCTGGCCCTTATCCAGCAAACCAAAATAAGCGGTAAGGCCGGGCATACCTAAAATTCCAAGATACCAACTTAACGGAAACACCGTGGTATCTGCTTTAAAAATGTCTTTGCCGTTTGAAATTGCATATTGCTGCACACCAGTTAATCCCTGTACGGCATCCCCTGCTGCAAAATGGCTGTTTTTTGATTCAATAATTCTTCCGGCAGCAAATGCCCTCATCACCTCCCCTATCTCCACTCCTTTAATATAGGTAGTACCCACGTTCATCCACCCCCGCATAGCAGGGTCTAAAGAAATAAATTCATTTTTTATGAGTACTTCTCCATCAGAAATTTCCGGCAGTTGGTTTTCAGTAATGATAAAATCACTGTCCTTCACCATTCCCACCGGCCTTGCTGCTAATAAAACCTGTTTGTTCATATTATCATACCCCCAGGCAGTAAAATCTGTGAGGCTTATTTTAGATTTTTGTATATTAGTTAATGAAGTTAACTAAATTTATGAAATGGAAAGCAAATTTGCAAAAATTGACGGAATAAATATTCACTACCGGGAAAAAGGCGATGGCCCGGTACTGGTTTTACTGCATCCATCACCCCGAAGCAGTAAAATGATGGAGCCGCTTATGCATTTGCTGGCAGACCAGTTTACAGTGATTGCTCCTGATACACCCGGCTATGGGTTCAGCAGCCCGTTGCCGGAAAGGGCAAACTCGCTATACGATTACGTTCCATACCTGCGCAAACTGTTTACCCAAATTACGGGAAAACCAATAATACTCTACGGAAATGCTACCGGGGCCCAGCTCGCCATTGCGTATAGTTTGCTGCATTCTGAAAATATACAGCATCTTTATTTAGACAATGCCGCACATTTTGACGAAGCTGAATGCACGGTATTACTGGAGAGCTATTTTCCTGATTTTGCCCCACAGGCAGATGGAAGTCACTTACCTGTAATATGGCAGCATGTATGCGAAAGTTGCTTGTACTTTCCCTGGTACGCTAAGCAGGAGCAAAACAGGATTGCTGCTCAGTTACCTGCTGCTGCTGCTATACAAGCAATTGTAAATGATTATATAGCTGCCGGGGAAAATTATGCAGACGCTTATACCGCAGCATTTAAGCATGAACGGGCAGAAAAAGTGCAGCAACTGAAATGCAATGCAACCATTTTTGAATGGCAGGGCAGCCCCCTGCTTAAACACATACAAAAATTATTAAGTTATCCCCTGCCGCAAAATATTAAAAAAGCAGTAACTCCTGTAAATAATAAAGAACGATATGAGGCTATGAAAAAAGAAATGGCTTTATCTTTAAACAAAAAAGCATAAAATGACCCCATACAAAGCCCTGGCCCTGCAAATTTCCTGCGAAGCAGTAAACAGTTGTACGACCAAAGCTGCTGTGAGAGAAAAAATGTTTGCTGCCATAGACCGTATTGGCAGGCAGGTAAATGCCAGCAAAGCCTTTATAGGACAGGATTTAAAATTAGTGGTGCTTCCCGAGTATTTTCTCACGGGGTTTCCGATGGGTGAAACGATAGCCGGATGGAAAGACAAAGCCTGTATTGAAATGGATGGCGATGTATATGATGCCCTGAATAAACTGGCTGCAACTGCTGAAATTTTTTTAAGCGGAAATGTGTACGAGCTGGATAAAAACTTTCCTGATTTATATTTTCAGACATCATTCATCATCAGCCCGGATGGCGGATTGATTTTACGCTACCGCAGGTTAAACAGTATGTTTGCACCAACACCACATGATGTGCTTAATAAATACATTGAAGTGTATGGGAAAGAGAGTTTGTTCCCTGTGGCCAAAACAGCCATTGGAAACCTGGCCTGCATAGCCAGTGAAGAAATTTTATATCCCGAAATTGCAAGATGCATGGCCCTTAATGGTGCTGAAATATTCTTACACTCCACCTCGGAGGTTGGAAGCCCGCTGCATACCCAAAAAAATATTGCAAAGATGGCAAGGGCAACTGAAAATATGGCCTATGTAATTTCTGCCAACTCTGCGGGCATAAATGGATGTGCTATCCCGGCAAACAGTACCGATGGGCATTCGCAGATTGTAAATTATGAGGGCTTAAAAATTTGCGAAGCGGGGTATGGCGAAACAATGGTCTCGAATGCTTCTATACATATTGATGCGTTGCGGCATCACCGCAGCAGACCGGGTATGAGTAATTTTTTGAGCCGGCAGCGGTTTGAATTATTCGCAGAAACTTATACTAAAATGGTGTATCCTGCCAATAGTTTGGCTGATAAGCAGGCAGACCGCTCTCATTTTATCAATCAGCAGAAAGAAGTGATTGATCAATTAAAGAAAAAAGGAATTATTGAATGAAAATAAGGAATCCCAGGACAGGGAATTACGATTACGGGATAGTTATCAATACGCCTGAGCAGGTAAAACAGCAATGTGATGCAATGCGTACACAGCAACAGGCATGGTTTGATGATGGGGTTGACAAACGGATAGCAGCAGTACAACAATGGAAACAATCCATTGAAAAAAATAAACCGGCCTTAATTGATGCACTATGTGCTGATACAGGACGCTACCGGGAAACAGTGCTGGAAGTAGACCTGGTGGCAGCTTCAATTGACCGCTGGTGCAGCCTTGCCAAAGATTTTTTTAAAATACCGGTACAAACTACTTCTTCCATCCCATTTATTAACCTGCAGCAGGAGCTTGTGCCTTTTCACCTGGTTGGCGTTATTTCGCCCTGGAATTTTCCTTTACTGCTTTCGCTTATTGATACCATACCGGCATTGCTGGCCGGTTGTGCTGTTGTAGTAAAGCCCAGTGAAGTAACCCCAAGGTTTATTAAAGTGATGCAGGCCACGCTTAATCCATCTGCTGCAGGGGCTTTGCCTGTACCCCTTACTTACCTTGAAGGCGATGGAACTACGGGCGCAGCATTGGTTAATAATTGTGATTTGATTTGTTTTACCGGCAGTACCGCCACCGGAAAAAAAGTATACGAGGCAGCCAGTAAAAAAATGATTCCGGTATTTTTAGAACTGGGCGGCAAGGATCCGGCCATTGTGCTGGAAGGTGCTGACCTGGAAGCTGCGGCCGCTTCTGTACTATGGGGAAGCACTGCCAATGCAGGCCAGAGCTGCCTTTCTATTGAGAGGGTGTATGTACAGGATACTGTGTTTGACGAATTTACCAGCCTGCTGGCGGGCAAGGCATCAAAAATAAAACTGAATGCAGCAAATATGTATGAGGGAGAAATTGGCCCCATTATTTTTGAAAAGCAGGCGCAGATAATTAATGAACAGTTGCAGGATGCCCTTGAAAAAGGTGCAACAATATTATACGGAGATGAGGCCTGTAAAGAAATTAAAGGTGGCATTTACTGCAGGCCCACTATTCTTATTAATGTTACCCACCAAATGAAAATTATGCAGGAAGAAACATTTGGCCCGGTTATACCTGTGATGAAATTTACCACTAAAGAAGAAGCCGTTTCACTGGCAAACGGAACAATCTATGGATTGAGCGGAGCGGTATTTGCAAAAACAGTTGCTGAGGCTATGGAAATTGGAAACAACCTGGAATGCGGGGCCATCAGCATCAATGATTGTGCGTTAACGGCAGTAATGCATGAAGGAGAAAAAAATTCTTTTAAGCTGAGCGGTGTTGGTGGTACAAGGATGGGGCCTTCGGCTATTAAACGTTTTATGCGGCAAAAAGTTTTTATTGTGAAAACAGCAGCCATAAAAAGCCCCTGGTGGTATAATACAAACCAGACAATATGAAAATATAAATGCAATGCAAATGACAAAATCATACAGTTATCTGTTACTTATTGCCACGCTGTTTATGATGGGGTGCAGCAACAGTAAAAAAACACAAACTAATTTGAGAACAATAGATCTGTTCAGGGATATCATTACCGGTGATTTTGATAACAGTAAACAAGTGGCAGCAGAAGTTGCCGCTGGCAAACAGGTTCATCCGCTGGCAAAACATATTAACCGGGTTGCTGACAGTAAGATTGAAGGATTGGCTTATACCAATACCATTAATAATTTTTGGATAATTGAAGAAAGTTATTATGAATACCCCGGTAAGCAGGTTGATGCAAAACCTTACCTTTTTAACTTTTTACAGGGCAAAAACAATACGGTGATTTTAAAAGTGTACCAGTTTCCTGCATCTGTAAAAAAAGAAGATATCAGAAACAGCAATGAAATGCTGAAACTTAAATTTAGCGAACTGACGCTTTCTCCAACTTTTAAAGGCGCCATTTATACCTATAATAAAGAAAGTGGAACTTTTACCACCAATGCTCCCAATGATTTGGGCAATGGAATGAAATTTACATTGATTGAAAACCTGAGCAAAGACAAATTGGTTGTGATGGAACTGCTGGAAAAAGACGGCAGGCGTTTAACAGCCTACGATACGCCAATTGTGTATGACAGAAAGTAGGCAAGTCTGCAGTGTTGCACAATCAGCCTGATTCGTTATTTTCCCGGCTCTTTTTTTAACAGTTGCAGCGATGTTTTGATAAAAGCTATAAAACCGTCTTTTTCTTCTTTACTGAAACTGCGGAAAAGCTGCTGGTTGCTTATATGGCGGGGCTCTTCAAGCGCTGCAATAATACGTTCGCCTTCTTTGGTAAGGGAGAGCCTCTTCCTTCTTTTGTCATCGCTGTCCCCAATCTGCTGTATGAGTTTTTTACGAATGAGCACATTGAGCAGGTTGGTAATATTTGCCCTGCTTACATTCATGGCATCGGCAAGCTCTTTGGCCAGCATAGGTTTTTCCTGCGGATGCTCCTGCAGGTAAATAATATTAGGGTCTTTAGCCAGCAATAATAATATGAGCCATTGCTGTGTGGTGATACCGAATTGCTGTGTCATTGTATCACCATGTTTACGGATAGTTTCCGAAAAACGGATGACATGAAATATCAGCGATGCATTTTGCGTTTTTTTTATCATAACTTATTTTTATTCCTGGTTATTCTTTAATTCTGCAGGGTCTATACTTTTAATAAGGACGGTGAAGATAGTTCCCCTTTGCTTCCCCGACAATGTTCCCGTTTTCATACACCAGGTTTCCCCGGAGAAATGTGGCTTTTACCGGGCCGCTGAATTCATATCCTTCAAACACACTGTACCCTTGTGCAGATGGCGAATTTTTTGAATTGACAATAAAGCTTTCGCCGGGGTTCATTAAAACAATATCTGCATCATACCCTGCTGCAATATCGCCTTTGCTTTTTAACCCAAACCGCTGTGCAGGGTTCCATGAGGTTAATTCGGCGATGCGGTTTACACTTAACCCTCTTTTTGTTCCCTCAGTGTACAATCCGCTCAGCAGCATTTCAGTTCCTCCAAAACCACTTTTTGCCAGCCATACATTGTCTTTTTCTTGGGTATCGGTTTTAAATTCAGCTTTGCAGCAGGCATGGTCGCTGCATACCCAATCAATATTACCGGCATGCACATGCTCCCATAAATATTCTACATCCTCCCTGCTGCGGATGGGGGGATTAACTTTTGCATGAAGGCCGCATTCGCAATCGTAATCGAGTATTAAATGAGCCAGGGTTACTTCTCTTCTGAAATTGATATGCGGAAAAACGTTTGCCATCATCATAGCGGCATCTACTGCTTTGGCAGAAGTTAAATGCAATAAATTAATATTGGCACATGCTGTTTCATGTGCCAGGTATGCTGCAATAAAAATAGCCAGCCCTTCGCTGTGTGGCGGACGGGCAGCGCTGTATGCCCTTAACCCTTTGAGTTTGTCTTCTTTTTGAACAATATTGGTATAAGCCCTCATTATTTCCGCTGTTTCACAATGCAACCCAAGGTTTATGCAGTCTGCTTTTTCAGGGAAACGATCCATTGCTTTCTTTACGCCTCTCATGATGAATTCAAAATGCGCATAATCGTAATACTCCCCATCAGGTGTCATTAAAAAATCTTGCTGTGCATTGCTGGTACCATGCAGGCCATAATTACCATAAAACATAAAAATCTTAAAAGAAGTAACGCCATGCTTCTCTATCAGCATCTCTATTTCATCTATATGGCTGTAAGCAATCGGGGCAATATGATACGCATAGTCAACAAAAAAGTTATTTGCTGACAGGCTTAAAACTTCCGGAAAAAACTCCGCATAAGGGCCTGTTTTGTTCAGATAATATTTACCAGTGCGCATATAGTTGAGCGAAGAGGTAACCCCGCCCATCGCAGCAGCCTTGCTTTCATTTACGGCATCTTCTGCCAGCGGATTATAGATGCCCGTGTGCATGTGCGCATCTACCAGGCCAGGAAAAGCCAATTGATTACCCGCATCAAATACTTTTTGCGCTTTGTCCGTATCAATCCCGGGTGCCACTGTTACAATTTTTCCATTGCTGACAGCAATATCTGCATGAATAATTCCCTGCTGATTGGGGCGGACAACTCCTGCATTTTTTATAAGCAAATCGTACATGAAAACTATTTTATGACGTGGTTATGATATTTTTTAGTTTCAACTGCCCTATCGCTGCTTCTGTCATCCCTGCCGTTTTTAAAATTTCAGCAGTATGTTCGCCAATTGTTGGCGGGTTTAGTTGTAATGACGCTTTTTCTCCGCCATAATCCAGTGGCGTGGCGGGCAATTTTGTTTGTGTTCCATCTGGCAGCATTGTTTGCAGCAAACTGCCTCCTTCATTCAACTGTATATCATCAAATAAATCCTCGGGCCTGGCAATTGGCGCAAAAGGGATAGAAGCTTCCTCGCATTTACCTACTATTTCGGGCTTTGTAAATTCCCGTATTCTTTTTTCCAGTTCCGGTAAAA
>JANMDL010000815.1:0-2406 GCA_031376295.1 Chitinophagales bacterium | reverse complement strand
TCATACATCACCATTGCTTTTTCTTTTTCCAATTGCTGTGCTTTGCTTTCTAAAAGCATAACCTGCTGATGCCTGCCTAAGCGATAACGGTAAAAATAGTAAACTGCAGTTGCTATTGCGGATGCTATTATCAGAAAAAACCACCATCTTTTGTAAAATGGTGTAGCAATATGTATTTGCAAAATAGTTTCATTGGTTTGCCAGTTTTTATCTTTTGCAACTGCTTTTACTTTAAAGGTATATTTACCAGCAGGTAAATTATTGTATGAGGCTTCGAAACCGGCGTTTGATACCGACCACTTGCTTTCTGCACCTTCCATAATGTACAGCATATCATACGCAGATATATCATTATTGGCAATTAACCCAAATTTAAAAAAAAGGCTATTTTCTTTTGAAGAAAGAGAAACAGTTTTATTATCCTTCAATAATTTTTCTACACTGGAAATGGATAGCGAACTGATGATTGGCTGATTGGCAGCAACGGAAGTTTGTATTCGATTGGGGAAAAATTCCACAATCTTATTAGCTATATTACAAACTACATTTCCATTACTTAGTGTAGAAATATAATTGGTATATAAATAATTATTAGAACTTATGGGTAGTGTAAAATTATAAAAGCTTTTTAACTCCGGATTAAAAATTGAAAATTGATTATAACAAACAGTCCAAATCTTCCCCAATCTGTCTTCTGTAACTGCCATTATATGGTCTATCGCCAACCCATCATATTGTTTATAACGTTTGTATATTTTATCGGTAGGATTATAATACAATAAACCATCGCCTTTTTTTGCCAACCATAAGTTACCAGAAACATCAGCAGTCATTGAAAGATATTCACCATTGTTTACGTTGCTCTTTTCAGTATTAAAATTTACAGGTACCAGCTCATTACCATTTATATAGCTTAACCAACCTTCTGCACTAAGCATCCATACTCTATCTTTTGTAGCCGTTAATAAAACAGCAAACGGTGCGTTGCCATTTAATTTTAAATTTTGTTTAAATTTTATCCGGGTAACCTTGTTTGAAATTTGATTCCATTGCCATACACTGTAATGGTCGGTACAGTACAACACAGAATCATTCAGCATTACTCCTTCCCTTACAATAACCGAGTCGGGCATAAGTGGAATTTTCAAAACCTTAAAAGCTGTATTGCCTTCTTTTAACCAGGCACCGTTTTCAGTAAAGAGAAAAATTTTGTTTTGTAAAAAAAGCATCTTATTTACTTTGCCAGGGGCATGGCCATTTTTATTTAAAGACATTTTATTAAGGTCGTAACTTATAATTTTTGAAGTATAAGGATTGTACTGCATTAATTTTCTTTTGGTGGTGGTCATCCACCAGGTGCTGTCTTTTTTATTTTCTATGATGCGGCCAAGTGCTGGATTAGGAAAGGCAAAAAGGTTGTCTGGCAGGTTATGTAATTTGTAAAACACTTTCTTAGTATTGCATTTTGATATTCCGCCAAAAGTACCCAGCCAAACTGTACCATCGGCTTCTTGCATTGCATCCCAAAAAAAATCACCAGCTATACTTAATAAATTATTTTTATCGTGGCATACTTTTGTTATCTTATTACCATTCAAGTAATCAACTGTATATATATTATACTCCCAGGTTGATACCCATAGTCGGTGTTCGTCATCTTCAAATATGGTGGCTACGGAATTATTTTTTTTAAATTCCTTTGATTCAATACTGCGTATAACTTTTTTTGTTACAGGGTCAAAACAGAGCATCCTCTTTTTTACATTATCATAATACCAGTAATGGCCATATTTAGTTGCGCAAAGTGCCGAAGCACTTTTACCCGAAAACAAAAAGGTATCTTTATTCGTTTTTCCTGTTTCTACTTGTTGCAATTTTTTGTCATAATAAAAAAGCCCATCTGCTGTTGTTAACCAAAGACCTTTTTTGTCAGGACTTTCGGCCATCCCATTTTTTCTGACGTTAAAATCCATTGCTATCTGTTTTCCATTTTCTACTATTGGGGCTCTTTCAAAACTATCTGTCTTTTCATTATACTTTACAAGGCAATAGGCATTGGTAGCCCAAATGATACCTTCGCTATCGCAAAGAATAGATAACAACCCTCTCCAATCTTTTTCGCCTGCTGTATGATAATTTGTAAATTTATTTTTTTGTTGATTGTAACAAAAAACCCCATTATCAGTAGCACCCCAAATATTTCCTTTCTTATCTTCTGCCAGTTTATGTACCGCATTATCTGGCAACGAATTTTTATCTTTCCCTTTTCTATAAACATAAAAATGTGCTCCATCATACCGGTTAAGCCCATCATAGGTACCTATCCATAACATACCACGACTGTCTTTAAAAAAACAGTTTATTACATTAAAACTAAGCCCGTCTTTTTGAGTTGTATGATGAAAT
>JANMDL010000794.1:0-1944 GCA_031376295.1 Chitinophagales bacterium | reverse complement strand
AATGATACAAAAATGCTTGTTTTCGATTCCCTGGTAAATGCACCAAAGGGAAACAAGAGCAGGTATGATGTGCAATTAAACAGGCCTGCGGCGGATGCTGCCGTTGGGTTTGTACGTCCTTTTATTACGGCAAAACGTTTTAAGGAATCACAGGATGGCACGCTTCGTAAAATCAGCTACGAGCATATTCCTGATATTTACTACCAGTATGGTGATGTGGTGAAAGTGATTAATGTTGACCTGAAAACGGCTGGTTCAACCGTTGGATATATACCCGGTGCCGGTGATAAAGTAACTGAGGCATTGGAGCAAATGGGCTATAAGGTTACCATTTTAAAAGAGACTGATATTACCGCTGAAAATTTAAAGCAGTTTGATGCGGTTGTTACCGGTGTAAGAGCTTACAATACCAATGATTGGATGACCAATGTGTACGATGCATTGATGCAGTACGTAAAAACTGGTGGCACTATGCTGGTGCAATACAATACCTCCAACCAGATTGGCCCTGTAAAGGCAAAAATTGCCCCTTACCCTTTTAATATTTCACGTACAAGGATTACAGATGAAACTGCGGCAGTTAATTTTTTAATACCCGGTCACACGGTATTGAATTATCCCAATAAGATTACGGATGACGATTTTAAAGGCTGGATACAGGAGCGCAGCATTTATCACGCAGAAAAAATTGACAGTAACTACCAATCAATACTCAGCATGGCCGACCCCGGAGAAAAAGCAGACAATGGCAGTTTGATTGTAACGGAATTTGGAAAAGGCAGGTTTGTGTATACAGGTTTGGTATTCTTCAGAGAGTTGCCGGCAGGTGTGCCAGGTGCATACAGGTTATTTGCCAATTTAATTGCAAAAAAAGCTAAGTATGTGAAGTAGGGGGATTTTTAATTAAGAATTTAAAATTAAGAATTAAGAATTTGGTGCGAAGAACGATGCGACTTTTTATAAGCAACAGCGCTCATCGGTCATCGCTTATCTAACAACAAATTATGGAAGAAAAAAAGTATTGGAACCGTTGGTACATAGCTGTGGTGGCTTTTCTGCTGCTGCAAATACTGGCATTTTATTTTATAACTAAAGAATTTGCATGAGCGGTATTGATTGGTTTATACTGGCCGCCACCCTTTGCGGCATCATTGTGTACGGTATGTATAAGAGCCGTGTTACTAAAAATTTGGATGGTTATTTTTTAAGCAACCGCAGTATGCCCTGGTACCTGGTGCTGCTGGGCATTATGGGTACGCAGGCCAGCGCCATTACCTTTTTAAGTGCCCCAGGTCAGGCTTATACTGATGGTATGCGGTTTGTGCAGTATTATTTCGGCCTGCCATTGGCTATGGTTGTTATCAGCATTTTTTTTGTGCCGGTGTTCAGAAAACTGAAAGTGTATACCGCTTACGAATACCTCGAAACACGCTTTGATGTAAAAACAAGAACTTTTATTGCATCACTCTTCCTGCTTGGCCGTGGCCTTTCCACAGGGCTGAGCATTTATGCTCCATCTATCATATTCAGTTCGCTGCTGGGCTGGAATATTTATTATACCAACCTGCTGATGGGCGGCCTGCTGATTATTTATACCATGAGCGGCGGTGCCAAAGCGGTGGCTTATACACAAAAGCTTCAGCTCATCATTATCATTATTGGTATGGCCATTGCAGGCTACCTGGTGGTAAAGCTGCTGCCCGGCGATATGGGTTTTACCGATGCCCTGCAGAATGCGGGTAATTTTGGTAAGATGAACATCATTACCACGGGTGTTGTAAACGGGCGTTTCGACTGGCAGGATAAATACAATATCTGGAGTGGTGTTATCGGTGGATTTTTTCTGGCGCTTTCTTATTTTGGTACCGATCAGAGCCAGGTGGGCCGCTACCTTACTGCAAAAACTGATAAGGAAAGTAAAGTAGGATTGCTGATGAATGGTTT
>JANMDL010000781.1:0-3692 GCA_031376295.1 Chitinophagales bacterium | reverse complement strand
AGTGCCTTATTGCTGTATGTTTTTAAATCATATCCCTGGTAAGCACCCGGGTTGTAATTGAACTTGCTTTGCAAAAAGCTGCTCAGTGCATCCAGGTCAGTTGCTTTAACCCTTGTTTCGTTGGCATCAGTAGTTGCATCGCCATTGTTGGCTACAAAGCTCACACCCGGGTCGTTCCTGCGCTCAGCTTCAGCATTTACAAAAAAGAACAGTTTGTTTTTGATGATGGCACCACCAAAGCGGAAACCGAACTGTTTTACATCAAAATTGGCTACCTGTATTTTGGTTTTGCCAGCATCCTTACCAACATAAGATTCACTGCGCTGGTTGTAAAAAGCTGAACCATGAAAAGTATTGGTACCACTCTTTGTAATAGCATTGATACCTGCACCGGTAAATCCTGCTTCCTTTACACTATACGGAGAAAGGTTGATTTGTATCTCTTCAATTGCGTCTAATGAAATAGGAGTGGAGTTGGTTTGACTGCCGGGCAGCGATTGTAAACCAAATGAGTTGTTGAAAATAGAACCATCAATCGTGAGGTTATTGAACCTGTCATCCATCCCGGCAAAAGAAGTACCCCTTGCCTGTGGTGTAAGTTTGGTAAAATCGGTAATGCTGCGTGATAATGTGGGCAGGTTTTCCAGTGTTCTCCTGCTGATATTGGTACCGGTTCCCTTTTTATCGGGGCTGATAAGTCTTGCATTCTTTTTAACACCTGATGCGGTAACCACCACTTCCTGCAGGGCTTTGTTGGCATCAATCATTTCCACATCTAATTTAGCAGGTGTGGCCAATTGCAGAAACACATCAGTATAAGTTTCGGGTTTGTTGCCTACAAAGCTTACTGTAATGGTGTATGGACCGCCAACACGCATAGCCGGGATGGTAAAACTGCCACCTGCCTGGCTTACGGTACGGTATTTTGTACCCGATGGTTCATGTATTGCCTCAATAGTGGCACCAGTCAGGCCTTTTTTATCAGTGCCTTTTACAATACCTGAAAGGCTACTGGTAGTTACCTGCGCCATCAGCAAAATGCCTGTAAACAGGGCTGTTAAGGTCAACAACAAATGTTTAAAAAATCTCATGTTACATATTGTTTATTTCGCTGCAAAGGTGCAACTTTTAGGAGGTTTAAATTTTAAGAAATTATTAACAAAAAGCCAAGGTTAGCGGCTATAGCAACGGCGTTGCAATTTACGAATCGGAGTATGCTAACAAAAAAAGCCCCCGGAATATCCGGGGGCTGAAATATTAGTAAAAAGAATCTTAGTTAAAAGAATAACGCACAGTTACCTGGCTGGTCCACCTGCTGTTGTTGAGCGAAGTTACACCATCGCTGATATTGCCTACACGCTGTGTAAGCGGCGTAAAGCGGTACGTTGGTACGTTGGTTGCGTAACCGGCAAAGGTAAACACAGGCACCTGGTCATTGGTTAGGAAGTACTGGCGACCCCACTCATTGTTGAGCATATTGGCAAAGTTGGCTACATCATAACTAACCGTTACCGCATGCCTTTTGCCTGCAAGTACCAACCCAAATTCCTGCTTAACAGAAAGATCAAGAATGTTGGTGAAAGGAAGGCGTGCACCATTTCTTTCGGCGTACTGACCACGGCGCTTGTTCAGGTATTTGTCTTTGCTGATAAAGGCATCAAATAAGGTTTTCTGATCTAGAATATTTTGCGCTGTAACGGCTGCATTTGGGCTTACGGCAGGGTAGCCGGGTATGCCGGTGTTGTACAGGAAAGTCATCTGATCCATCTGGTCACGTGTTGGTACAAACATCATGTCATTACCGGTAATGCCATCACCAACTATACTTCCGCCGCCACCCAGTACATAGCTGTAGGTATTACCGCTCTGGCCATTGTACAATAAGCTGATGGTAGTGGCAGCATGGTTTTTAGCGTAGCTGAATCTTTTAGAAACAAAACCAAATATGCGGTGGCCCATATCAAAATCAGAATTGGTTAACCCTACAAAATTCCTTCCGCTTACTGTTTCCATAAAACTCCAGTTGCTGGTATTAACCGAGCTGGTACCTTCATTGCGCACCATTGAATTACCGTAAGTATAGTTAGCACCAACAGTAAGCCCTTTTGTTGTTTTCTTTTCTATACCAAAGGTAAAGTTGTATGCAAAACCTTTTTGGCCAGTACTGTTCCGTATCAATATAATATTGCTGTAAGGGTTGCGTATAGCCGCTACTGAGCTTGATGGACGGAAAACTAATCTGGGCGCACTTGCAGCAGTAGTTGAATATACAAAACGGTTATCGGGGCCACTGGTAATTTGCGTTTGCGCAGGCAGGAAGTTGAGGTTCCTCCAGTCAATTTCCACTAACGATTTTGTATAAGTTGCATCAAAAGTTACTGACCAGCCGTTCGCCAGGCGCTTTTCAGCACCAGCTGAAACCTTTAATACCTGTGGCAATTTAAAGTCTTTTGCAATCAGGTTCATATCACCCTGTGGCTTGTTTTGCACAGCAGGCAACCCAAAGTCGGTTTGTGTATACTGGTTGTTAACATCGCTTCTGAACGCTAACGGACTACCACCCAATATAACCGCCGTATTAGCTGCTGTTTCAATAGCACCTACTGTTACACCATTGCTCTGGTACAAACCACCAGGCCATACCAATGGAGTACGTCCGGCAAATAAACCAACACCACCACGCACAGTTACATTTTCATCATCCATATTGTATTTAAAACCAATGCGGGGCGAAATCTGCCATTTTGGTTGTGATAACTTTCCTGATTGAGCACCTTCCAGATCGTAATAAGAAGCCACTATCGGGGCCGCAACATTTGTAAAGAAAGTATCTACCGGTGCATCAGTGATGAAGGTTGTTTTATCAGCCCTGATACCCAAGGTAAGTGTAAAGTTTTTGTTTACTTTAATGTCGTCGTTTACAAAAAAGCCAAGGCGTACCGTTTTAAAAGTAGCAGCAGCGTTGGTATTTAAGTCACCACCTTTGTTGCCGGCATCCGACAGGGAATAGCTGCGGCGGTAACGGAAAGGAGCCTGTCCGGTTACAAACTCATGAATAGTTCTGTAAGTGTATTCGCCAAAATTACGGTTGATAAAGAGGTTGTAATTTTTGTTGAAATCAATATCTGCACCAATGGAGATACTGTTTTTACCTGAGTATATTTTAAATACATCGTAGATATTAACCAATGTTTGCTGCAGTTTGTTAGCACCCGAAGCCTGCTCTGTACCTACATTAAAAGTAGGATTGCCAGCGCCATAGCCGCTTATAAACACATTAGGGAAGGGATTACCGATAAAACCCCTGTCATCCACTACATCTGTAAAAGATACCCTGAATTTATTATTGGTTTTGTTGGTAAGTTTTGAATTCAGCTCAAATGAACCGGAATGTGTGGTGGAAGGAAAAAACTGTGCACCGTTAAGGAAGGCAATAGAAGTATTGCTGCTCCTGTTGGGGTTAGTTCTCTCAGCTTTATTGTAACGGTAGCTTATTGTTACTTTGTTTTTAGCATTCAAACTCCAGTCAATACGGCCAACTATATTGGTCCTGTCAACAATATCCGGGTTGTTAAGGTAATCACCGGGGTTGTATCCATGTGCAGAGGTAAGATGATTGCTCAGTTTGGCAATACTGTCTACCAGGTTAAAGCCTGATGGATATGGAGCCGGGGTAAAGGGCTGGGGGCGTT
>JANMDL010000749.1:0-18593 GCA_031376295.1 Chitinophagales bacterium | reverse complement strand
GAAGGAAGTGATATTGCATTAATTGGCCCCAACATTCCACATTTAAATTTTGACTATGGTGTAAAAACAACGGTGGATACTGTAGTGGTTCAAATGAAAGAAAATTTTTTAGGGCAGCATTTTTTTTCATTACCTGAAATAACGGCTATAAAAAATTTATTTGAAAAAGCAAAAAGCGGTTTGGCATTTTACGGAGCAACAAAAAAGCTGGCTGGTGAAAAATTAAAGCAACTGTCAACCTTACCACATTTTGAACAACTCATTTGCTTGTTGCAGGTTTTTAATTTACTGGCAACCAGTAATGAAACTGAAATGCTCAAGGCAAGACCCATTGCCAGCGCATCGGTATTAAAGGAGCAGCAGCGCTTACAGAAAGTGTATCATTTTATTGAAGCTAATTTTCAAAGTCAAATTGACGTGAATGTTGTTGCGGCATTGTGTAACCTTACAACCGCCGCTTTTTGCAGGTATTTTAAAAAGTCAACCCATTATACTTTTACAGATTTTTTAAACCAATTCCGGATAAATCAATCAAAAAAGATGCTGCTGCATGATAAAAATGTTACAGAAGCATGTTACGAAAGCGGCTTCTCAAACATTTCATATTTTAATAAAACATTTAAAAAAATTACCGGGGAGAATCCTTCGGCATTTAAGAGGAAACATTTTATTGAATAACCGCTTTTTAAAAAAATGTATCGCAAAGAGAACAGGGAACCGCAAGGAGCGCAAAGGTTTATACAATCCTGCGTATTAAAATACCTGATGTAAGTAACATACTGATTTGCCCTGCGTCCTTTGCGGCCATTGCGATACAATTTACTTTTTAAACAATGCTCCCAGCCATCCGCCCAGTTCCATCATCCATGCAATGCCCAGGTGCACTATAAGGCCGCCCCATACACTGCCGGTATTGTAACTTACAATGCCGAGAAGCATGCCACCAAAAAAACTGCTGATGGCTTCGCCCATGGGTTTGCCCAAATGAATGGTGCAGTAAAAACAGGCTACTGGTATAATACATTGTGTGCCGCAAATCTTCATCAGTGCCAGTATCAAAAAACCCCGGAAGAAAAACTCTATGCTTACAAAATCAAAACCATAACACAGCTCATAAATGACGTATCGAAGTTTACCGGCCCAGCCACTTGCCGGTATTGCGGCAAGAGCCTTTGCTTTGGGATAGGTTTGTAAAAAATCACTTTGTGTACTTGCTAATACAATAAGGGGTACCATTATGAGCAGCATCAGCAGGTAAGGTTTGATACTGTCTAATGCTTTGGTACCGTAAAAGGGTTGTGTGCTGCTGTCTTTTATCACCCAGATGACAAATACAGGCACCAGCAGTACAAAAACCCTCACTACATAATTGATGCTGCGCAGGTAAAAAATGCGTTCGGGCATTTCCCACCTGCGGCTGATGAATGTTTCATGAAAATCAAAATTAACCCGGAAGGAAAAAAAAGCAGGTGCCAGCAGCAGTATTGCCCAAAACCAGGGATTTTTAAAATACCCGGTATCTTTAAAAAAGAACAATTGCAGCGCAAAAGCCGCAGCAAAGGGAATAAGGTACAGCAGGTAATAGCCAATAAACCCACGGCCCCAGGTATCATCGCCGGCTGCATACCGCCGCTCCAGCTGGTGCCAGTAATTTAGGTAGATGATTCCTCCCAGCATCCCTGCAATCAATAACAAATAGGGCCAGGAAAAATCCCGGCTGTAAAAATCTTTCAGATATTTTATTACAATACTCATTGGTGCATTAATCAGCCCTGCTTATTTCTTTATGATTGCCCAGGCAGGTTTTTGCTTCATTATTTTTTTATACACCGGGCAGCTTGCTTCATGTGCACCGGGCAGGTAGCCTGCACTCATCAAAAACTCATTTACAATTTCGCCCCCGGTAAACCGGAAAGTTTTTTTAAAAAGCTTTACCCATTCTTCTTTAACCAGCGGATGATGATGGTCAATCCATTGTTTAAAAGAGCCAAATTCTTTTTGCAGCAGCAGGATGGTTTTGGCGTTTTCAATGGCTGCATCAACTTTAAGCCGGTTGCGGATGATACCAGCATCATTCAGCAGCCTTTGTCTGTCTTTTTCTTTATAAGCCGCCACCTTTTTTATCTCAAAAAAATGATAGGCTTTTTTAAAATGAGGCTGCTTGTTCAGGATGGTTGTCCAGCTAAGCCCGGCCTGGTTTATTTCCAGTATCAGCCGCTCAAACAGTTCATTGTCATCATCAATGGGGAAACCATAGGCAGTATCGTGGTAAATGCAATGCACATTTCCGGGTTCCATGCGGCTCACGGCCTGGCAATAAGAAGAAGGTTTGTCCATGCTTCAAATGTAGGTTAATGCAATGAAAAATGCCGGTCGGGGAACTAAAAAATACCCTTAATTTTCATATAATTATAAAAATTTGCCAGGTCATTTTTGGGGTCGGCCAGCGAGGCATTCATTTTACTAATATAGTATTTTGAAATAGCCCAGTTCATGGGATATTCTTCCTCATTTTTTTTATTGGTGTACAGGTTAATGCGGAAGTAGCCCGTTTCGCCGGTATTGCGGTAAATATCCTGCATATATCTTTTCAGCCGCAAATCGTTTACCGATGTTTGGGTAGTAAATCCTCCAACCATTGTTAAAAGTGGTGAACCAAGATCATTCCATACAGGATGTATTTTTTTAAGCAGCTTATCACCATTACCGCCGTTTTGTGAATGCACCACGTAAAACTTTAAGTTTTTGTAAAAATGGGTAGGATTTTTTTGCAGGGTATCGGTTATCATGCGGCGCAGTTCCATAATCATTTCATGTACAAAGCCGGCGCCTGAATTGTCAAAATATCCACCATCCACATAGTAGCTGCTGTCAATTCTTCCCGCCGGGCTTATATAGGGAAACCTGGCACCCATTACGACTGCAGTACTCAGTTTCATGTCTTTACCCAGGGGCAGGCGTGCCAGTATATCCACCCGCCTGCTGAAAATATTTTCTTCTGCTTTTATATTGCTGATAACCGATGGCCGGCCATCCTGCATGCGGGTAACATTGATGCATAGTATTGGCAGGTTACTATTGCTGCCGGTAGGTGTCATATCCGACATAGGGCTTTTAAAAGCATGGTGCAAAAAAGCTTTATCTTCTTCTCCCTGCTCTATCGCATGTTCAAGCGCTGCTGCCCGGTCGGCAATAGGCAGGCTGCCAATAATGGGGCGTATAAAATCCGGGCCCAGCATGCGGGCAAGGGTGTAGGTTAAAAAATCCGACTGCAAAAATTCACAGGAGCCCTGTGTAAATGTTTTGTTGCATTGGCGCAGGCTGTCCCTTTTGCGAAGCAGTGCAAAAAAAGTACCGTTGCCTACACTACCACCCGATGCTCCCGAAAGGCAAAAAAGGTGCCGGGAAAATTTGCCTCCGGTTGTGTCTTCCAGTTTACTCAGTGTAGCAGCCGTCCAGTACCCCGATCTTGAAGCACCACCATCGGCCAGTACAAAAAACATCGGGTATGGCCCTTTTTCTATTTCCGTTTTCCGCTGCGCTGCCCAATTGGTAAAATATTGGTGAAGCCCCGGCCTTTGTGCAAATGCCTGTACCCCAGAAGTGGGGTTGTTTACAAGAGTAACATAGTGCGGCTCAGAAAATTTGCCTATTACCAATACCAGTATAAAACCGATTACATGAAGATTGATTTTTAATGCTACTGAAATAAAACTAACCATACTGAAAAAGCCAACCAGCACACCAAATGAAAGCAGTACTGTGGCAAAACTGCCCAGCTTAACTGAAAACTGATAATTGCCGATAGTGAGAAAATAAAAAACCAGGGATACCAGCGCAATACAGTTGTAAATAACAAAAAAAGTCTTTTCCTGCACCGGTATATTGGCATTGTACAGGATGCGCTCCCATATACCAATCTCAAATTTATTTCCTTTTTCTTTTTCAGCCTGCTGCCACTGCTGTATACTATCGTAGTCCCTGGGCATTTTAATAGCCATTCCATTGCTGTTGCCATCCACTGTCATTTTGCCACGGCGGGTTACTACAATAAAAAGATAGGTAACCTGCATTAATATGATAGAAGCAATCAGCAGCCAGGCATAGTTGAAAAGGGTATTAATGGCAAGTACAGAAGCTGTAAGGCATCCCGAAATAATATAGATAAACCTGAACTTCTTTTTTTCCCAGGTTTCCTTCCTGTCTAAGTCTTCTTTTGTATTTAGCGTATTGTCTTTAAGTACCTTTAATTTGCGCTCCCTGAATATTTTAAACCGCTTGTACAGCCAGATATATGCCAGTAATGAAATACCCAGCCATAAATAATCCATCCAGGGGTTAAGGCGCAATACATAGCCAACGTTTTCAAGCCTGGGCAGGCGCAGCAGTGCTATCCATATGATACTGAAACCCAAAAAGCCCAGTACCCTTGGAGAATGAAAGGCAATCTGCTCATTCAGTTCACCCTCTTCATACAATTGTTTCTTTCTGTAAATCAATATGCGGCTGCTGTACCAGGTAACCAGTACCCAGAAGATGGCGGACAGGATAACAATACCGCCCACCCATTTTTTTTCGAGCATGGAAATAAGTACATCCTTGCCCTGCGACAGGTTCCAAAAGCAGGTGTAAACACAAAACGTAAAAAAAAATGCGGGGAAAAGCAGCCATACTGTGCGCAGGAAAGCTGTAAAAGCTTGTAAGGGCAATTTGGTAAAGCGCCAGCAGGTGCGTAACAGGTTCCAGGTAATCAGGGTAAATGTACGCATGGGTAAACCGTTTAAGACGGTAAGGTACAACAACCCGCTAACAGCAACAATACCACGAACAGGTAATTTTTTTATGAGAAAACGCATACATTTTTTTATGTATGTAAACTGTGTGCTGCGGTTTCATTTCTTATTTCAAAAAAATCATCAATCCTGTACAGGCTTGTTCAGCGTTTGCCACAGCATGTCTTTCAGGTCCGTCAAGCCCTGGCCTGTAACGGATGAAATGAATATATGCGGTACCTTTTTGGGTAATTCTTTTTTAATGTCGTTTTTCAGTTCATCATCCAGCATATCGCTTTTACTTACGGCAATAATAAAATCTTTCTGCAGCATTTCCGGATTGTACTTTTTGAGTTCGTTGCGGAGGATATTGAATTCTTCCTTATGATCTTTGCTGTCGGCAGGTATCAGAAACAACAACAGGGAGTTGCGTTCAATATGGCGCAGAAAACGGTGGCCAAGCCCCTTTCCTTCTGCAGCACCTTCAATAATGCCGGGTAAATCAGCTATACAAAAACTCTTACTGTCACGATACTCCACCATTCCCAGTTGTGGGGTAAGCGTGGTAAATGCATAATCAGCAATTTTTGGTTTTGCGGCGGTAATACTCGACAACAGGGTTGACTTGCCGGCATTAGGAAAACCTACCAAACCCACATCGGCCAGCACCTTCAGTTCAAGTACTATCCATCCTTCAATGCCATCTTCACCCGGTTGAGCGTAGTCGGGCGCCTGGTTGGTAGGGCTTTTAAAGTTACTGTTGCCCAATCCGCCGCGGCCACCCTTCATAATGATGATTTCCTGCCCATGCTCCAGTATTTCAGCTACGGTTTCGCCGCTCTCTTCATTTTTGGCAATGGTACCCAGCGGCACTTCAATAATGATATCCTTGCCAAAACGCCCGGTGCTGTGGCTTTTGCTGCCATCTTCCCCATCTTCGGCCAGTATATTTTTATAATAACGCAGGTGCAATAAGGTCCATAATTGTGTATTGCCTTTTAAAATTATATGTGCGCCCCTGCCACCATCTCCACCATCAGGGCCGCCCATACTGGTTAATTTATTGCGCAAAAAATGTTTGCTGCCAGCGCCGCCATGCCCGCTTCTGCAAAAAATTCTTATCTGGTCAACAAAGTTTGATTTTTCCATTCTGTGGCAAATGTCGGCAATTTATGGCTGATGTGGTTGCCACCTGTTAATATTAAGGTAATAGTAAGATAAAAAACAGTTAACACAGCAGAGGTAATTTTGTATCATGCAAAAATTATCGGGTACTTTACTGATGGTAATTACCGGCTTTTTACTGAACAGTTCGCTGGTAAATGACAGCAAAACAAACCCTTCTGCAAGAGAAACGGTGGAAGCCATTACCGGAGAATCAGGTATTGTAAGAAAGATTGGTGAAGAAGAAAACCCTGTTTATATGATTGACTGCCCTGCAAAGCACCTGCGGCTGAATGTGTTGAATATGCCCGGAGAATTTAAAAAAGACGGGCTTGGAGTAAGATTTAGCGGCAATATTAAGGCCAGCAGCACGCTGGAAGATGATTTTGGAGCATATTTTGAAATAATATATGTAGAGCAGAACAGTGATATAGCAGCTAATCCATAAGCCGGAGTACCACCCCGGCATTGGTATTGTAATCTGCCGAAAGAAAAACGTATTTACGGAAACTGCCTGCAATGATTACCATCAAAGCGGTATTGGGTGGTATTTTACCCATATTATCAGCAAATAGTGAAATTTTATATTGTTTACCCTTTGTTAAGCGCAAGTTGGCAATAATGGGTTTTGCACTAAGCAGTTTCTGCAGCAAAACGGGTCTGTTATCAACGTAAACTGAAACACTATCGCCGTCTGTTTCAGCATTATCATACAGCTCTATACTTACATTTTCCGATGGCACCAATATCGTATCAGCTATTATGTCTTCCCGCTGGCTGTAGTTTTTTGCAATAACCCCAGCTGTTATACTTTGCGGCAATGTATAATCAGGCAGTTTCTTTTTTGTGCTTTTTTTTATTTTTTTTTGCAATTGGCTGATCGCATATTGAGATATGGTATCACTGGCCTTTCTTACCCAGAAAACACCACCGGCCCCATCACTGCGGGGGCTTCGCTGGCTGGGTATCCAGGTGCCGTATAACACCTGCACCGTATCATTTTGCAGATGCCAGGCGTTCAGGCCGATAAACACTTCAGCCATACGGTCAATGTTATTTTTAATGATGCCGTCGCGGTAAAGGGTTATAGGATACATCCATGCTTGCTTTTTGCCGAGCTGGCCAGAAATGCGGTACATAACGCCGGGGTGCACAATGTCATGCTGCGGGGCGTTAAAAAAAATGGCCCGTACATCGCTGCCGGTTTGCTGTATTTCTATGTGCATGAAAAAGGTACGCCTTTTGGGTGGCACCAGGTCGGTGCTGAATTCTCCTTCCCAAATGCCGCTGAGATCCTGACAAAAACTGCTCAGCGGTATAAAGAATAGTAAAAGTAAGGGCCGGATCCTTTTCATTACCCGCTTATTTTTTTGACTGGTTCCAGGTTGTATAATCAGTTGCTGCGGCAGGCTGGTTTTGGGGTACACTGCGCAAGGGTTCACAGGGTTGCCAATCCTCATTCATTTCCGCAGGCAGTTGCTGGTATAATTTTGTTCCGGCAGTTTTCCAGTCAATCATTTCATCACTTACTTCTTTAATTTTTTTTGCCGGGTTGCCCACAATTAAACTCCTGCTTTCGAAAACTTCATCCGCCTTTATAAAACTTAAAGCACCCACAATACATTCATCTCCCAGCACCACATTATCCATTATCACCGCATTCATTCCAATCAAACAATTTTTACCAATAGTAGCGCCATGTATCACAGCACCATGGCCAACATGTGCGCCGGCTTTCAGCAATACTGTTATACCGGGAAACATGTGTACAGTACAGTTTTCCTGCACATTGCAGCCATCTTCAATAATGATCTTCCCCCAATCGCCACGCAATGCTGCACCTGGCCCGATATAACAATGCTTGCCAATAATTACATTGCCGGTTACACAAGCCTGCGGATGTACAAAAGCAGTTTCATCCACTACGGGGATCATTCCTTTAAAACTGTATATCATAAAATATCAATCAGGTAGTCAAAAGTACGGTTATCAATGCAGATTTTAAATCAATCAGGGCAGGTCAATAAAAAAGCACCACTTTTTCAAGTGATGCACTGGTAAATTATGTTTGTATTTTTTACTTAAATATCGTTCCAAAAAAAACTTTCATATCCTTCCAGCTTGCACTGTCAGCCGCAGCATTGTAAGCAATGGGTATTTTAAATTTAGTGCCCATTGCAGTAGCATCCGGGTTGCTGAAAGCATGTGTGGCGCCGGGGTACGATTTAAAAGTGTACACAGCACCAATGGAATCCATCTGCTTTTTGAACAGGACAACTTCCGCTGCATTCACAAACTGGTCTGCTTCGCCATGGCAAACAAGTACCTTGCTTTTCAGCAAGCTTTTATCCGCCGGTGTACCCACTAAGTTTCCATGAAAACTTACCACGCCATTCAGGTTATCTCCCATCCTGGCCATATTTAGCACAACTGAGCCACCAAAGCAATAACCTATAGCTGCCGTTTTACTGCTATCGGCCTGCGGATATGTTTTTATTTTTGCAAGCGCAGCATCAAATCGTGTTTTTGCCATCTGCGGATTAACATAAAAAGGCGTTGCCAGTTTGCCTGCCGAATCAGGATTATCTGCCGTAGCGCCGTTTCCATACATATCAACAGCCATTGCCAGGTAGCCCATTTCTGCCAGTTGCTTTGCACGCCCTCTGGAGTAATCATTCTGCCCCCACCACTCATGTACCACCAGCACCACAGGCATTTTAGTTTTACTGTTGCTGTCGTAGGCAACAAATCCATTCATGCTAACATCGCCTGCTGTATAAGTAATGCGCTCTTCCTTTATGCCGGGTGCTTTTGTTTTTTCATCTGTTTTGTTTTCAGCAGCATTATTGCAGGAAAACAAAATGCCGGTTGCAAATATGGCTGTAAATAAACCTGCGTATCTCATTGTATAAAGTTTTAGTTCAGAAAAAGAAATAAAATAAAATCTGTAATATTTAATACCCCCTCACATTCTTTCCTTCCATATAATTCATAAAGGCTTTGTTGCAAACCCTGTTGCCACCAGGTGTGGGGTAGTTTCCTGTAAAGTACCAGTCGCCCTTGTTATTGGGGCAGGCCTCATGCAGGCTCTCTATGGTTTGGTAAATTACATCAACAGGAATATCCAGTTCCTTAGGAGTAATCAGTTCTGCTATCTTGGCAGATATCTCTTCTACCTTGAAAGGTTTGTACACCTGCCTTACAATATTTTCAGTGTGAAGCTGGTTGTTCCGCTGCAGGTCCTTGCATTTCTCCAGCAGTTCGGTAAGCAGTTCCTCCCGGCCACTTTCTTTTAAAAGTTCTATAGCTGCTTTAAAGGCAATAAAGTCGCCCAGTTTGCTCATGTCAATACCATAGCAATCGGGGTAGCGTATTTGTGGTGCAGAGGATACAATGACGATGCGTGTTGGCTTAAGGCGGGCAAGCATGCGTACAATACTCTCCTTTAATGTGGTACCCCTTACGATGGAGTCGTCAATCACCACAAGCGCATCTTCCCCGCTGCGTACGGTGCCATAGGTAATATCATATACGTGCTGCACCATTTCGTTGCGGCTGCTGTCTTCAGTAATAAATGTGCGCAGCTTTACATCCTTAATGGCAATTTTTTCAAACCGTATTTTTCGGCTGAGCATTTCGGTCAGTTTTTCGGGATCAATATTGTTACCCCAGCTCAAAATACGCTCCACCTTTATCTTTTTCAGGTAGTCATCTGCCCCTTTCAGCAGGCCGTAAAAAGCTGTTTCTGCTGTATTGGGTATAAAGGAAAAAATAGTGTTTTTTAAGTCGTAATTCACTGCTTTTAAAACCGGTTCGCTCAGGTTGCGCCCAAGGGAAATACGCTCCTGGTATATCTTTTCATCACTGCCACGGCTGAAATAAATCCGCTCAAAACTGCAGGCCTTGCGCTCCTTTGGCTCCACTATCTGGTTTATCGAAAAACTGCCATCAGCTAGTACAATCAATGCATTGCCGGGCATCAGTTCCATCACTTCATTTTCCCCCACATTAAAAGTAGTGCGTATGGCCGACCGTTCACTGGCAGCCACTATCACATCATCATTTATATAATAGTAAGATGGCCTTATGCCATGGGCATCTCTCATTACAAACGCATCACCATTGCCCAGTATACCACTGAAGTGAAAACCTCCATCAAACAGGGGTACAGCTTTCTTCAGCACTTTTACTATATCAAGATTTCCGGGAAAAGCCTCATCGCCTTTAACTATAAAATGATGGAGTACTTCCATCATAGCGGCAAGGTCGCTCTGGCGCTGAAATACACCCGGGTCAATATTTACCAGTCCAAAAAGCTCTTCAGTATTTACTAAGTTAAAATTACCTGCCAATGCCAGGTTGCGGGCCGGTATGGTATCACGTTTTATAAATGGATGGCAAAATTCAACATTGTTGCGGCCCTGCGTGCCATAACGCAGGTGACCCAGCAGCAGTTCTCCCAGAAACCTCACATGGCCTTTCATTAAGCCCGGATGGTTTCTGATATCAGTCTGGTACTTTTCCAGGTCATCAATTTCCTGGCCTATCTGGCTGAAAAGGTCGGCAATAGGCTGGTTGGCATTGCTGCGCATACGGTGCATAAAGGGATATCCTGGCTCTGTATTCAGCTTTACTGTGGCAATACCGGCGCCATCCTGGCCTCGGTTGTGCTGCTTTTCCATCAGCAGGTACAGCTTGTTGAGGCCGTACATTACTGAACCATATTGCTGCTGGTAATAACTGAACGGCTTCCGTAAACGAATGAAGGCAAGGCCGCATTCGTGTTTAATAGCATCACTCATAATGCGAAATGAGCCGCAAAGTTATACCATTTTACTCATCATCAGCTGAAAATACCGAAGGGGTAATGCCGGCCTGTTTTAAATAGCCCGGGCCGGGAATACCTGAAACAGTGTTGGCATTAATGTTTTACCAGGGGTGTTTCAAATTAAAAATCCCGGCATTACCAGGATTTTTAAAAAAGGTTAAAGTGTTACAGTCCGCCGATACTGAGGCCTATTTGCAACGGCCTTATATCCGGGCCTGCACCATCTTTCAGTAAATTATTTATCTGGTAGGATGCAAACAGGGAATATGCACCATAACCTATCCTTGCAGTAGCCGAAATACGGGTACTGTTAAAAAAGCGTTTACTGCTTTCTTTTTCGGTATAAGCGTTGATGGTTTTACCATTGCCATCAAGCAATGTTTTGCCCTTGGTGTGTACATTCAGCAAAGTGCCTACTTTAGCACCAATGGCAAATTTCAGGCTTTTGTTGTTGTTTTCAGGCTTTGAACTGAAACGCAGTTCAAAGGGTATCTCTAAATAAGCAGTAGCTAATTTGAATTTTTTAAAATGGTTCAGCGTATCAAGATTTTTAAAGGGCAGTCGTGCGCCTGATGCTTTGACATCGATACCGGTATTTTTAAAAAACATACTGCTGGTACTTATGCCCACACCAAAAGCGGCACTCAGTTTAGGGTTGCTTTTAAAGGGCTTATCCATCATTACGTAAACGTTAAGGCCACGGGAAAGACCCTTTGTTCGGCTGCTGATACTGTCGGGAGCGCCCATCCAGCGGTCGTTGCTCAGTTGTATTACTAAATGGTCGCCTGCACGGCCTGTTAAATCAGTTTTATCCTTTTTTTGCTGGGCGTTTACAAAAGCTACGGAACACAAAGTTATCAATACCAGTAAAATCTTCTTCATATCAAAATTTGAAGATGCAAAATAAGGGCAAATACTTTAAAGAAGCGTTAAAATTGATATAGTTTTGCTTATATTTGCACCCCGAAACGCTGAAAACCCTGTTTTTTGCGTTTTAGTATTGAGCAGTAATGTTCAAAGGGCCTATAGCTCAGTTGGTTAGAGCACCTGACTCATAATCAGGTGGTCCCTGGTTCGAGCCCAGGTGGGCCCACTTAAAAATCAAGCAGTTACGATATAAAAGTTGTAGCTGCTTTTTATTTGCACAGAAAGCTGATCTTGTCTTTTATGCCATTGAGATCACTTTTCAAACATTTCGTTTTCATCTTTAAATGCTTTAAACTCCAGCGGGTTGCCGCTTAAATCAAGCACAAACATTGTTTTCTGCTCTCCTTTTAAATTTGCGTAACGGGTTTGTGGTTTTACAATAAAGGAGATATTATTTTTTTCTAATTGCTGCTGAATCCGGTCGAAATCAGTCATTTCTATTATGCAGCCAAAATGAGGAACAGGTACACTTACGCCATCCACCAGGCCACAGTAATCCAGCGCCGGTATATTATCACTTACATGTGCAGAGAGCTGGTTTCCAAAAAAATCAAAATCAATCCAGTTTTCTGTTGATCTTCCTTCTGCACACCCTAATATAGTGATATAAAAATCCCTGGTGGTTGCAATATCCTTTACCTTAAAAGCATAGTGGAATGGCCTCATTATTTCATTTATTTTTTAATAGATGGTCCATACTGTTAATAAACCTGTCCGCATTTTTTTTTGTAAAACACAATGGTGGTTTCATTTTCAGCGTATTATCAAGGGGGCCATCGGTGCTGGCAAGTATGTAATCATCCTTCAGGCCATTTTTTATATACTGTGCAAGTGCAGTATTTTCTTTACCATGCTCATCAATACACTCTACACCAATAAATAAACCAGCACCTCTCACATCACCCAACAAGGGGTACTTATTTTTAAGGGAATTTAATTGCTGCAGCCAATACGTACCAGTTTCAAAAGCATTTTGCTGCAAGCCTTCCTGCTGTATGGTTTTAATTACAGCATTTCCAATTTGGCAGGATACAGGATTGCCGCCAAAAGAACTGAAAAACTCCATGCCGTTGTTAAAGGCATCTGTAATGCTTTTTTGGGTAACTACTGCCCCCATCGGGTGTCCGTTTGCAATAGGTTTGCCCAGTACAACCATATCCGGTACAATATGGTGCATTTCAAACCCCCAAAACCATTGCCCCAATCTGCCAAAGCCGGTCTGTACTTCATCAATAATCACTAATATGCCCTTTTGTTTCAGGTATGGAACCAGCAGCGCTAAATACCCGTCTATTAATGGCACCTGGCCCCCGCAGCCCGATATAGGCTCCGCAATAAATCCTGCCAGTTGGGTACCCTTATTTTCAAAATCCTCAATAAGCATTTTTGCTTCCAGAAAATAACCTTCTGCTGTAGTATGGTGTCCATTATATGCCTTAGGTAATGGCAAACGTAAAACCCAATCCTGTGCCCCCCTTCCCCCTGCTCTGTCAAATTTGTAAGAACTTATATTGATGCCATTTTGGGTATTTCCATGATAGCTCCACTCTAATACTGCCATGCCCTGTTTACCGGTAATTGTTCTTGCTATCCTTGTGGCAAGGTCACTGGCCTCACTACCGCTGTTCACCAGCATAACCTTATCCAGGCTGGCCGGAAAAAGCAATAGCAGATTTTCTGAGTAATTAACATAACTATCATACAGGTACCTGGTATTTGTATTTAAAAACCGCATTTGTTTTACAGCAACCTCCACAATTGCGGGGTGGGAATGTCCAACATGCGGAATATTATTGTAAGCATCCAGGTAAGTGCCGCCCTGCGCATCATACATATACTGAAACAAAGCAGCAGACATGTAAATTGGTTTGCTGTAGCTGAGGCTCAGCCCGGGAGCCGCGGTTTTTTTTCTTCTTTCCAGTATTTCTGCCGTGCCGGGTACGGTAACCTGCAGGCCCGCAAATTGTTTAAACTGGTTTGTTATAAACACCGGGTTAAGCGAAACCCATTTGTGCAACATATCCCAGGCAGGCTTTTCGCTGATGAGGATATAATCTGTATCTGCATTTTTCGATTTAGCTTCTGCACTGTTGCAAACGGAAACGCACAGTCTTGTTGCAATCAATAGTGGCAGTATTTCTATTTCTTCTTTTGTAAGGGGAAATTGTTTGTGAAAATTTTCAATAATGATTTTTGCCTTGCAGAAGCTATCTTCGGGAAACATCATCATTATGTAGGTTAGTAGTATTGCAAGTTCACATACCGCCGGCGCATAAGAAATATCACCAAAATCAATAAATCCGTTTAATTCCCCATTGTTAATGATGATATTAGCTTCATTCAAATCGCTGTGTATTACACTTTGCCGCAGCCCTGCAAATCCTGGTAAAACCTCATTTACAAAAACAGAAAAATAATGCAGCACTATCTTTTTGTCTGCAGGGTTTACGATAAAGTCAGCTTTCGGTTTATTGCGGAGTGCGTCTCTCAGGTTCCAGTCATGTTCATGCGCTTTTACAATATCACTTTCAACAGGTTGTAAATGAGTAAGCATGGCGGCGGCTGCCAGGGCCAGCCCGGCCAGTAAAGTATCCGTAACTGCCTCTTTAGTAAGCGCAGTGCCATCAATAAATGCTGAAACCCTTATGTATACATCGTTTGGGGAATCAGGTGAAATAGTCAGTGGTATTTTTTCGGGCAAATTAAAACTGACATTTGGTTGCAGCAAATCAATAATCCGCTCCTGTTCATTAACGAGTTTTTTTTCTCCAGCCCTGTAAATTTTAACCAGGTACTGCTCATCGTTGGCCAATGAAACTTTATAATTTACACTTCCATATCCTTCCAGCAGCTTAACTGTGCTTATGGCAGCCGGGAAATTTATATGCTGTAAAATGTCCATTAACAAAAAAACGAAATATTAAGCATATTCTATTTTTTAAACCCTGCTTTGTCGCTTTTTTAAACCCAAAAACATGCAAGCAGGAAATTTTCAGACAGAAACTTTATTAGCAGCTACGGCGCCAATACAGGCAACGAAATAACATAAGCAAGAAATGAAAAAAAGAGGTATAGATATCGTGTTTCGCTCAAAGGTAACCAGCCCCTTTGCCATTCAGTAACCGGGCTTTTTGTAACTTGCAGCCATGGCAGCAGCAATAAAAAATATCATTTTCGATCTTGGTGGCGTATTGCTGGATATAGATTACCACCGGCCTGTTCGTGAATTTGCGGCGCTTGGCATCACCAATTTTGAATATATGTACAGCCAGGCCGCAGCCAATACTCTTTTTGAACAGTTAGAAACTGGTAAAATCAGTAATACAGATTTTCTGAACACAATCGCAGACCTGGCGCCACAGCCACTTACCCACCAAGAGATTACAAATGCATGGAACAGCATTATCCTCCATTTCAGGCAGCAAAGCATGATTTTTTTGGAAGCATTGCAACAACGATACAAAATTTACCTTTTAAGTAATACCAACAATGTTCACCTTGAACAAATACAAAAAAGATTACAGCAGGATACCGGTAAGCTAAACTTAGACGATTATTTTACTAAAACATGGTACTCCAGCAAAATTGGCCTGCGCAAGCCGGATAAGGAGATATATGAATTTGTTTTGAGTGACAGCGGTTTAACAGCAGCAGAAACATTGTTTATTGACGATTCGGCACAGAATATTGAAGCAGCAGCCGTTTTGGGCATAAAAAACCACCTTTTACTGCCCACAGAAGTCATTGAAAACTTACAATGGTTTATTTAACCTCCTCATAATCAATATAATCGTCGTTTTTGGGTTGCCTTGGGGCTGTAGCAGAGTTTTTTGCCGAATATTGATTCTGCTCTTGTTGCGGCTGTTTTTTCATCTGCTCCTGCATGGTGCTCTGCATATCGCCAAATTGCTTTTTTACCTGTTTGGTGGTATTGTACACCGGAATGATAAAATCGAATACCAGCTTGTACAGCAGGTACAGCACAAACAATTCAAAAATTACTTTAAAAATGCTCATAATGCAAAATTAATATGGTTTACAATGGTATTGTGTTAAAGTTTAATTTTTTTGCAAATAAGCGGGGTTTTCCTATATTTGCAGCGGAAAAGCGAATAAACAGAAGGGAACGGAGCCGTTCCCTTCTTCTTTTAACATGGTGCAGGATACACAAATACAGGAAGTAGAATCAATTGTGAACGGGTTGCTGGAAGGCGACATATTTTTGGTGAGCATAAGAATTAAGCCCACCAATAACTTCAAAGTATTTTTGGATGCAGATAGCGGTCTGGGTATTGAAAAGTGTATCAAAATAAACAGGGCATTATACAAAATAATGGAAGAGAAAGCCATGTATCCCGATGGCGACTTTTCACTGGAAGTATCCAGCCCCGGTATAGATGAACCACTGAAGATGCTGCGGCAGTATTATAAAAATATTGGCCGCAATGTGGAAGTGGTTTTGAATGATGGCTCAAAAAAAGAAGGTAAATTGCTGGAAGTTAACGAAGCAGCCATTGTACTGGAGCAGAAAGAGGGAAAAGGAAAAAAGGCAGTTACAGTAAATACATCACTTCAATTTGCTGATATAAAGCAGACAACGGTGATGATTTCTTTTTAATTATATAACAAAACCCCCATCCGGCGGGGACAATAAAACTGAAGCCGGCGAGGTTTATGGCACGTATTAACTTAATTGACTCCTTCCAGGAGTTTAAAGATGCAGAAAATATTGACCGGCCAACGCTGATGAAGGTGATGGAAGACGTTTTTAAAACCCTCATCCGCAAAAAATATGGCAGCGACGACTCTTTTGACGTTATCGTAAACGACCAGAAGGGTGATTTGGAGATTTTCCGCAGGCGCAGTATTGTGGATGATGGTGATATATACAATACCCTCACCGAAATTGAATATAGTGATGCCATAAAAATTGAACCGGATTACCAGGTGGGCGAAGAGCTGTATGAGGAAGTGGATATACAGAAAGAGTTTGGCCGCAGGGCGATATTGGCCGGTAAACAAACACTGGCAGCCCGTATAGGCGATTTAAAAAAGAACATCTTAATAAAAAAATACGAGGACAGGATTGGCGAAATAGTAAGCGGCGAAGTGTACCAGGTGTGGAAAAAAGAAGTGCTGCTGCTGGATGAAGAAGGAAATGAAATGCTGCTCCCTAAATCGGAGCAGATACCCGCAGATTACTTCAAAAAAGGCGAAACCATCAGGGGGGTAGTTAAAAAAGTGGAACTGAAAAACAGCCAGGCCGTAATCATTGTGTCACGTACCAGCCCGGCCTTCCTCGAAAAATTATTAGAAATAGAAGTACCTGAAATATTCGATGGATTGATTGTAGTACGCAAAATTGTACGTGACCCGGGCGAAAGAGCCAAAGTTGCCGTAGAAAGCTTTGACGACAGAATTGACCCCGTAGGAGCCTGCGTGGGTATGAAGGGCAGCCGCATACATGGTATTGTAAGGGAACTGAAAAATGAAAACATTGATGTGATTAACTTCACCAATAATATCAACCTGCTTATTCAGCGTTCACTCACCCCTGCTAAAATTACCAGCATGGATCTGGATCCTGAAAGCAAACACGTAAATGTATTTTTAAAACCCGATCAGGTATCGTTGGCCATCGGCCGCCGTGGTGTGAACATCAAATTAGCTTGCGAATTGACGGGTTATGAAATTGATGTATTCCGCGACAATGAAGGAGAAGTGGAAGAATTTGATATTGACCTGGATGAATTTACAGATGAGATAGAAGGATGGGTAATTGATGAGTTGAAGCGTGTGGGTTGTGACACAGCAAGATCAGTGCTTGACCTTACAGCCGATGAGCTGGAGAGGAGAACAGACCTGGAGAAAGAAACAATTGCTGAGCTGAGGAGGATTTTATCAGAAGAATTTGAAAAAGAATAATGTCCTGTCCCTGCAGGGGTATTATGAGTTATAAAATAAAATGTAAAATCCGCATTGCGGATTGGCAGGGTAAAAAAGAATATGTCAGAAGCAACAACACCGCGGTTAATGGCAGCGGCCAAGGAATTTAATGTTGGTAAAGATACATTGATTGATGTATTGGTAGCCAAGGGCTTTAGCGCTGATGAGTTTGGAGGAAATACCAAGCTCAGCGAAGCTATGTACCGGGTGCTGCAGGCAGAGTTTCAGCAGGATAAGGTGGCAAAGCAAAAAGCCGAAAAGGTTGAACTGGTGAAAACCGGGGGCAATACAGAACCCAAAAAGAAGAAGGAAGACGAGGATATTTCCTTCAAAAAGAAAGAAGTACCAGCAGTAGTAAAAGTTAAGGAGGAAAAACCTGCTGTTGCAGAAGAAGTAGTGAAGCCGGTAGTGGAAGAGGTACCTGTAATAGTACCGGAGCCGGCTCCAAAAGAAGTTGTTGAAGAGAAAGTAAAAAAGGAGGAAGAAGCAGCTCCGGCAGTAAAAGAAGACTTACAGGAGATTACTAAAATTGAGGCACCCGAACTGGAAGGCCCAAAAGTGCTGGATAAAATAGATTTGTCCGCTATAGATTCATCAACAAGGCCCAAAAAGGCAGTTAAGAAAACAGCAGAACCGGGTGCAAAAAAAGAAACAGCAAAACCGGTAGTAAAAAAAGAAGTACCTGCAATTATGCCTGTGGTGGAAGAACCGGTAATTGCTGAAACACCCAAGGAAGAAGAAGTGCCTGTAATTGAAAATATCAAAGCAGAAAAACTAGAAGGTCCTAAAATTTTAGGGAAAATAGAATTGCCGGTTGACAGCGATACAAGACCCAAAAAAGATCTTGATGAAAAGCGCAAGCGCAAACGTATTCCTATTGAAAAAAGGGGAAGTACAGGCGGTGGCCAGCAGCAGGGTTCTGGCCAGCAGGGTGGTGGCAATTTTAACCGTGGTGG
>JANMDL010000942.1:0-9032 GCA_031376295.1 Chitinophagales bacterium | reverse complement strand
CTTAAAATAAAAAAGCCCCCCGCTATAAACGGGGGGTCTTTTATAAAACAACACCCAACTAAAAATCTATTTTTTCTATCTTTTATTGCGGATAAAATTTGCCAGTTCTTCCTTGCTGTTGCTGTAGGTAAAGGCATCGTTTACTACAAAATAGCTGCCTTTATCCACCGTGAAGGCATAAGCGTATTTGGCAATCTCCAGCTTACTGGTTTCAAAACTGAAAAGACTTACTATCTCTTTTACCTGTAAGGATGTAAAGAAATTGGAGCCGATGGTTTGTTTGGCTAAACTAAGCCTCGTATTATCAAAAGACTCGTTGCGCAGCGTTTGCTTAAACTGCTCAAAAATCCTGCTGCTCATGGCCTGCTCGTAACCGCCCTGCCCATTACCACCACCGTTGTTCCAGCCTCCACCGTTATTGTCGCCCCAGTCATCATCCTCTTCATCATTAGATCCAAAGCCCATTAACTGCTCATCTACCAGCACTTTTCCAAAACGGTTCACTGTAATATCGGTATGGTACTGTGCTTTCAGAAAAACCTGGCCAGTATATATCACCTGGTAAGCATTTCTGTTAAATCCGCCATTACCTCTTGTGTTTTTCTTTTGAAAAACTTTTACCGTGTGGTAACCAGCCGGCAGGTTCTTTATCACCAACCCTTCATTTCCGTTGCTGCTGTACTTGTTACCATCCACCATTACCCTTACGGTTGCATTGCTGCTGCTGCTGATGGTTAATTTTGTTTCGCCGTAATAAGCACTGGCGCTCAATGTTGCGATAACCAGGGCTAAAAATGTAAATAAACTTTTCATAATTTGATTCCTCCTTGCAGTATGTTTTCCAAATGTTGTGCCACTGTGCCAAACTGAATACCTAATAAAATGTTAAAGAAAAAGTCAGACATTATGAATAAACCCGTGAAATGCAGTACAGCAGACGGTAATATCTTTTTTGGCAGTACCTGGACTAACCTGCCCGTACAGTAACTTTATGAAAAAAAAGCGTCCTTTGCATCCCTACTTGGCAATAGTTTTAATAACTTGTAAAAAAATAAGAACATGTACGCTAACAAACTAAGATGGTTGTTTGCATTGGTTGCAATATTCATTTCACAACTCACATACAGTCAGCAAATAATGAGCGATTATACTTCACAGTGGAAAAAGGTGGAAGAGCTTGAGAAAAAAGGGCTTACCAAATCGGCCAAAGCCGAAGTACTGAAGATTTACGACCTGGCCGTAAATGACAAAAAAGATGCGCAGCAGATAAAATGCTGTATGTACCTTATCAAATACCGCAATATGGTGGAGGAAGACAGCCGGGAAAACAATATTTTTTATGTGGATACTTTGATAGAAAAGGCAAAAGCGCCCGCTAAAAATATTTTGCAAAGCATGCAGGCCGAAATGTTCTGGCAATACCTGCAGAACAACCGCTGGAAATTTTACAACCGCACCAAACTGGCCGAAGAAAAAAGTAAGGACATCACCACCTGGAGCATTGAAAAGCTCAACCAAACTATCAGTAAGCTGTACAAAGCTTCACTTACAGGCAGCGATATTTTAAAAACCACCAAACTTGATGGATTGGATGCCATTATCATTAAAGGTGAAAACACAAGGCAACTACGCCCCACCCTTTATGATTTTTTGGCGCACAGGGCACTCAACTATTTTATCAACGATGAAAGAGATGTAAACAAACCCGCTTACAGTTTTACCATAAAAGACGAAAAAGCATTTGCACCTGCTGCCCAGTTTGCAGCAGCTTCATTTACTACAAAAGATACGGCATCACTATACCATAAAGCGATACTGCTGCTGCAGGACATTATTAAGTTTCACCTTGGCGATGCTGCTCCTGATGCTTTGATTGATGCCGACCTGGCAAGACTGGGCTTTATGAAGAACAAAGCAGTGATGGAGGGAAAAGAAAAACTCTATGAAGATGCACTAATCAATATTGAAAACAAGTATCCTGAAAATCCCACTGCCGCACAGGCCAGCTTTTTAAAAGCAGCACAGTACAATACCCGTGGCCAGGAATATGATCCATTTGGCAAAACTGATAACCAGTACGAAATAAAAAGGGCAAAGGAAATCTGCGAAGCAACAGCAAAGAAATTTCCAAAAACGGAAGGAGGGGTAAACTGTTATAACCTGCTTAACAGTATTAATCATCCATCGCTGAATCTGCAGACAGAAAAAGTAAATGTTACCGGGCAGCCCTTCCGCACAATGGTGAATTATAAAAACATCCCCCGACTGTACCTCCGCATTATCAAAACCAGCAGGGAAGAAGTAAAAAGACTGAACAATGCTGAATATGATAAGCTGTGGGGAGAAATGGTGAAACTGAAACCCACGAAGGAATGGAGCATCGCCCTGCCCGACCTGAAAGATTACCAGGAACACAGCACCGAAATAAAAATGGACGGACTTGCCAACGGAATGTACTTTGTACTGGCAGGCAGTGATGAAAAATTTTCTCTGGGTAAAAACATATTGGCAAGAGAATTGGTGTACATCAGCAATATCAGCTTTATTTACAACCTGGCTGATTATTATGTACTAAACAGGGATAACGGTCTGCCCATGCCCAACAGCAAAGTTCAGATATGGGAAAGCAAATACAATTACACCAGCAGCCGCTACGAAGAAAACAAGGCGGAACAATATACAACTGACGCAAACGGACATTTTATACTCAGGCAAAGCAAAGATTATCGCAACATTACCCTGCAGATAAGTAATGTTAATGATGAATTATTTTTAGATGATAACCTGAACGGCTACAACTATTACGACAACTATACACAGCCTGAAAGCAAACCAGTCACATTTCTGTTTACCGACAGAGGTATTTACCGGCCGGGGCAAACGGTTTATTTTAAAGGCATAGTGGTAAAAACCGACAGCAAGACCCGCAAAAGCAACATAGTACCCAATTATAAAACCACGGTGGAGCTTAAGGATGCCAATTACCAGAAAGTAAATAATGTTGAAATAACCAGTAATGAATTTGGCTCCTTCAGCGGTACATTCAAACTGCCGGAGGGTTCACTCAATGGTATGTTTACCCTGCTGGACATGACGAATAACAGCAACAGCCATTTTAACGTGGAGGAATACAAGCGGCCTAAGTTTATGGTGGAGGTACAAAAGCCAATAGGCACTTACCGGCTTAACGACAGCATAAAAGTAACAGGCACAGCAAAAGCCTATGCAGGTAATAATGTAGATGGTGCCAAAGTGAAATACCGGGTGGTGCGCCAGGTGCGTTACCCCATTTGGTGGGAGTATTATGGCAGCTACAGAAGAGGCGGCCGCACAAGACCCTACCCCGGCGGCGGTGGCAGCAGCCAGGAAATAACGAACGGTGAAGCAGTGACGGATGCAAATGGTGAATTTAAAGTCACTTTTAAGGCGATACACGATGAATCAGTTGACAAAAAAGGACAACCCACTTTTTATTACGAAGTAAGTGCCGATGTAACAGATATCAATGGCGAAACAAGAAGCGGCAATACATCAGTGGCAGTTGCCTATCAAATGCTGCAGTTGGCCATTGTAATGCCCGAAAAACTGTCGGCAGACAGTTTGAAAAAGATATTGGTTAAGAGTACCAACCTGAATGATATTGAAGAAAAAACAACCGCCATCCTGAGCATACAAAAATTAAAAACACCGGCTAAAATTTTCAGGGAAAGATATTGGGAGCAGCCCGACCAGTTTACCATGAGCAGGGATGAGTATTATGGCTTCTTTCCGTATGATGTGTACAAAAATGAGAATGAAGTAAAGCATTATGAAGATGCAGGCAAAGTGCTGGAAAAAACTGACAGTACCAATACACCCTTAAGCCTTAATACCGCAATGACATCCGGCTGGTACAAAATTACCGCCACTGCCAAAGACAAATACGGCGAAGAAGTAAAAGCCATCAAGTACATACAACTGACAGCACCAGCAGATAAAGTGCAGCAACCGGTGGAACTCACCATTACCAAACAGGTGCTGGAACCCGGCGACATAGGTCAGTATTTTTTGAATACCGGTTTTGACAAACTGTGGCTGGTGCATACACAGTATTTTATGAACAACAGAAAAACCACCAGTTACGAAACACTGGATGGCCGGGCAAAAATGTTTGTAGTACCCATCAGCGAAGCCGACCGTGGCGGCATGTCGGTTAATTATGCTTTTGTAAAAAACAACAGGGTGTACAATAGCATGGAAAACTTTGGCATACCCTGGAGCAATAAGGAACTGGACATTACCTACAATACCTTCAGGGATAAACTGCTGCCCGGTGCTGCTGAAAAATGGAGCATAAAAGTAGCCGGTAAAAAAGGCGAAAAAGTAGCAGCAGAAATGCTGGCCTCTATGTACGATGCTTCGCTGGACCAGTTTAAGCCATTCAGTTGGAGCGGACTTAGTGGATTGTTTCCTGGCCTGTCAATCCTTGGTGGCTGGAGCAACAATGGTTTTGCCGCAGCAGAATCGCAGGAGAGGGATTTTTATAATTATGAAAGCCGGAGCTACAATAAAGTTTATGATATGCTGGGCAGCAAAAGAACCAATAATGATGTAGAACCGCTTTGGTGGCTGAATCCGATGGATTATGCGTACAATGAGTTTGGCGGCGGCGATAACCCAAAGCACATGAGAATGGCCGCCCCCACAATGGCCGATGCAAAATCTGCACCAGCAGAGGAAAAAGGAGTAGCCCTAAAGGAGGTATCAGTAACTGCCAGTCGTAAAAAAAGTGGTGGATATGACCTTGAAACTGATGCAAATCCTGATGTAAGATTTAAAGATGAAAATAAAGCTTCTGGTAATGACGCCCCCGTTCAAGTCCGCAAAAACTTCAACGAAACAGCTTTCTTCTTTCCTGACCTTAAAACAGATACCGATGGTAATGTGGAATTTAGTTTTACCATGCCCGAAGCATTAACCCAATGGAAGCTGCAGGTACTGGCACATACCAAAGAACTGGCAAGCGGCATATCGCAAAAAACAATTGTAACCCAGAAGCAACTGATGGTGCAGCCCAACAATCCCCGCTTTATGAGGGAGGGCGACCGCATGGAACTGAGCGCCAAAGTGGTGAACCTTACTGAAAAGGAAGTGACCGGCCAGGCTACCCTTGAACTGCTGGATGCAGCTACCGGCAAACCTGTTGACGGATGGTTTAAAAACATGTTCCCGGCACAATACTTTACCGCACCTGCCGGGCAAAGCGTGGCTGTAAAGTTCCCGGTGGAGATACCCAATAATTTCAACTCGGCACTCACCTGCCGCATTATTGCCAAAGCCACAGGTGTAAGCGATGGGGAAGAAACTTCTATACCGGTACTCATCAACCGTATGCTGGTAACCGAGAGCCTGCCCATTAACCTGCGTAAAACCAACAGCAAAAACTTCACCTTTGATAAACTGCTCAACAGTAGCAGTAGCAGCAGCAGCACACTCAGCAATCATGCAGTAACGGTGGAGTTTACCAGCAACCCTGCCTGGTATGCCGTGCAGGCTTTGCCTTATTTGATGGAATATCCTTACGAATGTGCCGAACAAACCTTCAACCGGTATTATGCCAATTCACTGGCCACTTATATCAGCAACTCCATGCCAAAAATTAAAAGTGTTTTTGACAAATGGAAGAATACGGATACAGCAGCGCTGCTGAGTAACCTGCAAAAAAATGAGGAACTAAAGTATGCATTGCTGCAGGAAACTCCCTGGGTACTGGCCGCACAGGACGAAAGCCAGCAGAAGAAAAATATTGCCCTGCTGTTTGACATGGTGAAGATGAGCAGCGAAATGGACAAAGCAATGAATAAGCTCCGGGAAATGCAGAGCAGCAACGGCGGTTTTGTTTGGTTCAAAGGCGGGCCCGATGACAGGTACATCACCCAGTACATTATTACCGGCATTGGTCACCTGCGCAAGCTGAATGCATTGGATAAGGAAGCCTATTCAAAAGTGAAAACGATTGTAGACAAAGCCATTCCTTACTTAGACAGGAAGTTGAAAGAGGATTACGATTATCTTATCCGCTACAAAGTAAAACTGAGCAGCAATAACCTCAGCAGCACAGCCATTCAATACCTGTACATGCGCAGCTTTTTTCCCGAATACAAAGTAAGCGAAGGAGCCACCACGGCTGTTGATTACTACAAAGGACAGGCAAAAATATACTGGCTGTCACAAAGTAAATACATGCAGGCCATGATTGCGCTGGCGTTGCATCGGGATAAGGATACAAAGACCCCTGCCGTCATTTTAAAATCACTCAAAGAAAATGCGATTGTAAAAGAAGAAATGGGCATGTACTGGAAGGAGTTTGCCACTGGCGGTTACTATTGGTACCAAAGCCCCATCGAAAGCCAGGCCATGATGGTGGAAGCTTTTAGTGATATAGAAAACAATGCCGCCACAGTAGATGATTTAAAGACCTGGCTGTTAAAGAATAAACAAACCACCAACTGGAAAACCACCAAAGCCACTGCAGAAGCCTGCTACGCATTGTTGCTGAACGGCAGCAACTGGTTGAGCGTGGAAAAAGAAGTAACCATCAGCCTTGGCAGTACCACGGTAAAAAGTACCGATGATGCCACAGAAGCCGGAACAGGTTACTTTAAAAAACGCATTGAAGGCGATAAGGTAAAACCTGCCATGGGCAACATTATTGTATCCATGGCACCGGCAGCCAGCAATGCAGCCGCACAAGGCACCACAAGCTGGGGAGCGGTTTACTGGCAGTATTTTGAAGACTTAGATAAAATTACCAGTGCCGAAACGCCGCTCAAACTCAATAAAAAAATATTTATTGAAACCATTGGCGATAAGGGGCCGGTGCTTAAAGCCATCAACGACGGAGATGCAGTGAAAGTGGGTGACAAAATAAAGGTTCGCATTGAGTTGCGGGTGGACAGGGACATGGAATACGTACACATGAAGGACATGCGTGCTGCCTGCATGGAACCTGTAAATGTACTGAGTGGATACAAATACCAGGGTGGCCTGGGTTATTATGAAAGCACCAAGGATGCCAGTACCAATTTCTTTTTTGGCTGGCTGGCCCGTGGCACTTACGTATTTGAATACCCGCTGTTTGTAACACATGCCGGCAATTTCAGCAATGGAATTACCACCATACAGTGCATGTACGCACCGGAGTTTACCAGCCACAGTGAAGGCATCAGGGTAAGTGCGGAGTAGCACCTCACCCGGTTGTAAATTTATATATTCATCAAATTCCTTTCTGCAAAACAGAAAGGAATTTGACTTTAAGGATCGGAATAAATCACTAACAAATGCGTATTTTCCGCAATATGTGTATTTCTTTTTTTTACAATCACACAATAATGCAGGTTGATTTGTAATATCTTTACGCCTTGCACACTCACTTAAAAAATAATTTATGGCAACCAAAACTTTACTGATTTTCGCCCTTCTACTATCCCTTTTCTCAGCAAAATCACAGAACTTTAGTAAAGTAACCTTTACCACCTACAAAACTGATCTTGCCTTTAATTGCATTGCAGTTGATTCCAACAACAGCATATGGGCAGGCACAAGTGGCAAGGGCCTGTGGAAGTTTCAGTTTTTTATCAACAACTATGTGCCCTTTAATTTTTCGGGAACCAATGGCAGTTTTGACAAATTCATCATCAAGGGCCTGGCAGCCAATAAAGACAGAGGCGTATGGGTAGCCCATGAAGGCTTTAACGGAAGTCCTGGCTCGGGCGGCGGCATCGATTATGTAAATGCCTTTAATGGTTCTTTAAGGGATCATTATTTTTCCATATCTAATATTAACATCAATAACAATAAGGGCTGCCCATCCCGCCGTACACAAGGCATTGCCATTGACAAGAATGGTACTGTATGGAGTTCGCATACTTACCACGACCTTACGGTAACGGGGCCACCCAGTGGCACTTACAGGGTTACACCGGGAGGTGTTGGTTATAAAAAAACCAGCATGAGTGTATTTGATACTGTTGTTGCGATTACACCTTATGCTGATTATACCATTGACCCGCCCATTACTGTATCACCCGGCACAAGGGTTTGTACAGGGCTGGGCATTGACAATAAAAACAACGAAGTATGGTCGGGTGTGGCATCCTACAATGGCGGTGGAAGTTTCCAGGGTTCCCGCATTGTGCGCTGCGATTTAAATGGTAACGTTATCGGCTACCTTAATGAAACATCGGGCCTGCCGCTGGGCAGCACAAACAGTAATGCCAGGGCCAATGCCATCGGCTTTGATACAGCCAGGAACCTGGCATGGGTTGGATTTAACCTGGGCAAAGGCATAGCCGTAAGAGTTGCCGGTGTATGGACAGTAAAATATCCTTCGGTATTACCCGCAGGCGCATTGGTAAATCAGAATGCAATAGCAGTAAGCACAGGCGGAGAAGTTTATTTTGGAACATCTGCAGGTTTACTTATTTACCGGGGTGTTGGAGCCTTCACCGCCGATACATCCTACGTTTTACTCACCACACAAAATGGCCTTCCTTCCAACAGCGTAACCGGTGTTACCATCGACAGGGATGGTAATGTATGGGTTGCGACTGCAGTGGGAATAGCCAAAATGCTGCGGTCAGATTTTACTGTATACAACCTTACCCATCCTGAAAAAGATAAGGAACTGCAGGCACAGCGGTATGCGCTGATAGTTGCTACAGAGAAAGACAGGCAGAGCAATGGCGACCCGATTGACCTTAAAGTATCAGCCGACAGCAGCTCCACCACCATGATAGTATATACCGGCCCTAACCCGCAAAGCAAAGTGATAAGGATGACAGGTGCTTCGGTGGCAAATGCTTATTTCACTCCTGAATATGGATTTTTCAGAGAAATCGTTCGCAATGTTGACAGTGTTGTATACATCTACCAGCACCCTGCTTATGTGTACAACGGCAGTACAGAAAAATTTGTTAGTTATAATTTCTCCATTAAAGATTCCATCACACTGCTTAATGCCATTGAGGGTAAAATTAAGATCCATCACCCGC